>URLP01000045.1 GCA_900548635.1 uncultured Megasphaera sp. | reverse complement strand
CGCGTCGTCAACATGTGCCGTCTCGGCGAAGCCCTGACGCAGGACGACAGCATCCGCAGCCTCTTCGTCTATTCGTCGAACCCGGCCTGCACGGCGCCGGATCAGAATCAGGTCCTGAGGGGCCTCATGCGGGACGACCTCTTCACCGTCGTCCACGAGCGCTTTATGACGGATACGGCGCGCTATGCCGATATCGTCCTGCCGGCGACGACGTCCCTCGAGCACGACGATGCTTATTATTCCTACGGTAACTACACCATCCAGTGCGGCTGGGCGGCCATCCCGCCCGTCGGTCAGAGCCGTTCCAACTGGGACGTGGCCTGCGGTCTGGCCCGGGCCCTCGGCTGGGACGAAGATTTTTACAAACAGTCCGCCAAAGACTTAGTGGAACAGCTCATCGCTTCGACGGTGAAATGGCCCTGCGGCGTCGATCAGGACTGCCTGCGCTCCGGCCGGCCGACACCGCTCACCCTGCCGGACGATTACAACCAGGTCTACGCTACGAAGTCCGGGAAAATCGAAATCTACAACGACGCCCTGATACCGGCCCTGCCCGATTACAAGCCCCTTGAAGAAGATAAGGGCGAACTGGCTTTCATTAACAGCCCGGACATGCGCATCCTCGATTCGTCCTTCAACGAACGGGACGAACTGACGAATAATAGGACGATGGTCCTCTTCGTCCATCCCGACGATGCAACGCGTTTCGACCTGCACGACGGCCAGACCGTGACCTTGCAGAACGAACGGGGCGAAGCCGATTTCACGGTGGAAATCTCAGACCGCACGGCGCCGGGACATGTCGTCAGCGAAGGTGTCTGGTGGCGCGAACGCATCAAAGGGGCCCATTCCGTCAACGTCCTCACGTCCCAGCGCCTGACCGACGAAGGGGCAGGAAGTACCTTTTACGACGTCCGCGTCGATATCAAAAAATAGAACCTGACAAGTAAAAGTACTTGACAGACCCGCCCCTTTCCGTTATAATACCAAAGTACGCTGTTTGAAAGGCGGTGAAGCCATGCTTGAAGATGTAGTCCGTAAGGGACGGCTCCTCGATTTATACGGTCCATTGCTTACGGAGAAACAGCGGCGCTGTATGGAAATGTATTTCGATATGGATTTATCTCTCAGCGAAATCGGTGAAGAACTGAACATTTCCCGTCAGGGCGCCTACGACATGCTCAAGCGTGCCTCCCAGTCGCTGGAAAAATATGAACAGCGCCTTCATCTCCTGGCCCGCTATGATGCGGTGCGGGGGAAAATCGATGAAGCAGAGGCACTTCTCGACAGGGAAGGGCCCGAGAAAATTGAAAGTGTAAAAAAGCTTCTGCATGAAATAGAGTTATAGAAGGAGGCCCCTTATGCCATTTGAAAGTCTGTCCGAACGATTCCAGGCGGCATTTAAAAAGCTCCGCGGCAAAGGGAAGCTTTCTGAAGAGGATGTCAGCGAAGCGCTGAAAGAGATGCGCCGCGCCCTTCTGGAAGCGGACGTCAACTTTGCCGTCACCAAAGATTTCATCAATAAAGTCAAAGAAAAGGCCGTCGGCGAAGAAGTCTTCGGCAGCCTGAATGCGTCGCAGACTGTCATCAAGATTGTCCGCGATGAACTGACGGAACTCCTCGGCGGGACACAGAGCCGCATCACCATTTCTCCGAAGCCGCCAACGATCATCATGCTCGTCGGCCTCCAGGGTGCCGGCAAGACGACGACAGCCGCCAAGCTCGCCAAGATGCTCAAGTCCAAAGGCAAGAGCCCGCTCATGGTCGCCGCTGACGTCTACCGTCCGGCTGCTATCACCCAGCTCCAGGTCCTCGGCCAGGAACTCGATATGCCCGTCTATACGGAAGAAGGCAGCAAGGACCCGGTGGCCATTGCCCAGCACGCTATCCCGTATGCGACGAACCACCTGCGCGACGTCGTCATCATCGATACGGCCGGCCGCCTGCACATCAACGAAACTCTGATGGATGAACTGGTCAACATCAAGAATGAAGTCCATCCGCATGAAATCCTTCTCGTCGTCGACGCCATGACCGGCCAGGATGCCGTCACGGCAGCGTCGGCTTTCGATAAAGCCCTCGGCATCGACGGCATCATCATGACTAAACTCGACGGCGATGCCCGCGGCGGTGCTGCTCTTTCCATCAAGGCCGTCACAGGCAAACCGATTAAGTTCATCGGTGTCAGCGAAAAGCTCGACGGTCTGGAAGAATTCCATCCGAACCGCTACGCATCGCGTATCCTCGACCTCGGCGACGTCGAAACGATTATCGAAAAGGCCCAGGCCGCTTTCGATGAAGAATCGATGGAAAACATGAAGAAGACCATGAAAAGTGGTACCTTCACCTTCGATGACTTCCTGTCCCAGCTCCATATGATCAAGAAAATGGGCAACATGGGCAGTCTCCTGAGCCTCATTCCGGGCATCGGGAAATATAAGAAAGAACTCGACAAGGTCGACATGGACGGCAAAGAATTTAAGCGAATCGAAGCCATCATCACGTCCATGACGGCACAGGAACGGTCGAGTGCCAATCCGAAGATGCTGATCAAAGACAGCCGCAAGCGCCGCATCGCCAAAGGCAGCGGTACGCGCGTCCAGGATGTCAACCGCCTCATCAAGCAGTTTGCAGAAATGCAGAAGATGATGAAACAGGCGAAGAAAGCACAAAAGAATAAACGACGGGGTTTCATGCCGCGTCTGCCCTTTTAAATGGCTTTCCCTTCCATGGGAAAGGAGATACTATATCAAGGAGGTGATTTCAATGATTAAAATTCGTTTGGCTCGTTTAGGTGCTAAAAAGAAACCGATCTACCGCGTTGTCGTCGCTGATTCCCGCGATGCCCGCAACAACGGCCGTCCGGTTGCTACCTTGGGCATGTACGATCCGTCCAAAGACATGGACAATCGTCTCACCGTCGATGCTGAAGCAGCTGTAGCATGGCTCGGCAAAGGCGCACAGCCTACAGATACGATCCGTTCTATCTTCAAAAAAGCTGGTATCATGGCTCAGTTTGAAGCATCCAAAAAGTAAGTGAGGCTGGATACGATGGAAGAATTGATTGCATGTATCGCCCGGGCGCTCGTCAAGAACCCCGATGCGGTTACAGTTACCAAGATTCAAAAAAAAGGCCTCGAAGTCTATCAGCTTCATGTCGCACCCGAAGATATGGGTAAAGTCATTGGCAAACAGGGTAAAATTGCGAAAGCATTGCGCCTTGTTGTCAAGGCTGCGGCAGTGAAGGCTAACAAGAAAGTATCAGTGGATATCGTATAGGAGGAACCATGGATCAGATTACATTGCGCGTTCCTGTCGCTGTCAAGGCAAAGGTGACGCAGAACCTCAAGGATCGTATCCTCAAAGGTGCTGACCAGGCCCTGAGTGACATCGATCGGGAAATGCAGAACCTGGAATTCCAGGCGAAACGCATGATGACCGAACAGGCCAAAATCGATGCACAGGGTTTGATTTCCTTGCGTGCTAAAGTGGAAGAACAGAAACAGCGTCTCGCTGCAGCAAAAGCCAAGGCCCAGCACGACAGAGAAGAAGCTGAACAGTTGACACTCGGTTCCGAAATCAGACAAGGCACGCTTGAACAGACTGTCGTTGTCAAGGTCGGCGATGATTTAGAAAAATTGATGGGAACAGAAATCCTGCTCGAAGACGGCAAGATTGTTTCTATCCGCCAATAGAATACGATGGCTGAATTAGATCTCTTTACAATCGGTCAAATCGTCGCCCCGCACGGCGTGCGGGGTGATGTTCGTATTTATCCCGATACGGATTTTCCGAAACGATTCCTGAAAATGAAATACGGCTATATTGACGGCAAAAAGTATGAAGTCGAATCCGCGCGTCTTCACAAGCGGGTCGTCCTCATGAAATTTGCCGGCGTCGATGACCGCAACGCGGCAGAACTGCTGGTCAAGAAAGACCTCAAGGTGCCGCGCGAAGATTTGATGCCCCTCAAAAAAGGGCAGCACTACATCTACGACATCCTCGGCTCGGCCGTATACGACCTTCAGGACCATGAACTGGGAAAACTTACAGACGTACTGCGCACGGGCAGCAACGACGTCTACGTCGTTACCGCAGACGACGGCACAGAGACACTCCTGGCCGCCATCCCGGAAGTCGTCAAGTCCATTGATGAAGGCGCGAAGAAAATCGTCGTGGATCCGCCGGAGTGGGTGGACGAATGAGAATCGACATCATTTCACTCTTTCCGGAGTTCATCGAAGCATTTTTCCAGCACAGCATCATCGGGCGGGCGCGGGCAGCCGGTCTGTTGGATTTGGATGTGACCAATCCCCGTAATTTTACGTATGACCGCCATCACATGGTCGATGATACGATCTACGGCGGCGGTTGCGGCATGCTCATGAAAACAGCACCGCTCTATGCGGCTGTCGAAGCCGTACGGCGCCAGGTGCCGCGGCGGCGCATCATCTTCATGGGGCCTGCCGGGAAGACTTTCGATCAGGCCAAAGCACGCGAGCTGGCGACATACGACCAGCTTATTTTATTATGCGGCCATTACGAAGGCGTCGATTACCGCGTCGAAGAGGATTTGGCCGATGAAACTATTTCCGTTGGCGATTATGTCCTCACCGGCGGTGAACTGCCGGCCATGACCGTTACGGATGCCGTGGCCCGCATGATTCCCGGCGTCCTCGGTGCAGCGGCGGGTGCGGCGGACGATTCTTTTTACTCGTCGCTCCTCGAATGCCCGCAGTACACGAAGCCTGCCGTCTTCCGCGGCATGGCCGTCCCCGACGTGTTGCGCAGCGGCGATCATGCGAAAATCGATGCCTGGCGCCGTGAAGCGTCACTGGCACGGACACTGGCATTACGGCCGGACCTTCTGGACCACTGCGACCTGTCGCCGGCGGACCAGAAGATCCTGGCAAAACTGAAAGGGGCGAAGAAATGATGAAGTCCCCTTTGTATGTAGGATTGGTTCATTATCCCATATATGACAAGAACTTCAACGTCATTGCTACGGCCATTACGAACTACGATCTGCATGACATTTCGCGTTCGGCCAAGACTTATGGCGTCAAGAAATATTTCATCATCCACCATATCAAGGGACAACTCGATATGGTGCACAAGATTATGGATTTTTGGGAAAGCCCGACAGGGCGGAACTATAACGGCTACCGCACGCAGGCTTTCGACATCGTCGACATCCGCCCGTCCATCGAAGCGGCTGTCGAAGCCGTCACAGCAGCGGAAGGGAAGAAACCCTACGTCGTGACGACCGATGCGCGGACTTATGCCAACACCATTTCCTATAAGGAACTGCGGCAGAAGCGGGAAGAAGACGACACGCCAATCCTCCTGCTCTTCGGTACAGGCTATGGCATGACCAAAGAAACGATGGAAAAATTTGATTTCATCCTGGAACCGATTTACGGCGCCGGGGAATATAATCACTTGTCTGTCCGTTCAGCAGCGGCCATCATCCTGGACCGCCTGGCCGGCGAAGACTGGTGGAAATAAAGGGAGGCATTTGAATGTCTGGACATTCGAAATGGGCGAATATTAAACGTAAAAAAGGGAAAAATGATGCGATCCGCGGCAAGATTACGACGAAAATCGGCCGTGAAATCACGATTGCTGTCCGCATGGGCGGTCCGGACCCGGTCGGCAACATGCGTCTGAAGTTGGCCCTTCAGAAAGCAAAAGAAAACAACATCCCGAAGGATAACATCAAACGTGCGATCCAGAAGGGCGCCGGCGCTACGGAAGGCCAGAACTACGAAGAAATCGTATACGAAGGCTACGGCCCGGCAGGCGTTGCCGTAACGGTCAACGTCCTCACGGATAACCGCAACCGTGCCGCTGCTGCTGTCCGCCACGAATTCTCGAAATGCGGCGGCAACCTTGGTGCGACGGGCTGTGTCAGCTGGATGTTCCACAACACGGGCATCTTTGTCGTCAACCGCGACCAGGCCGATGAAGACCAGATCATGGAAGTCGCCCTCGACGCCGGTGCAGACGACGTAAAAGTTTCCGACGAAGACTACGAAATCATCACCACGCCGGAAGCCTTCGACGCTGTTGAAAAAGCCCTGGCTGACAACAACATCGAAACGGAACACGCATCGATCACCATGATTCCGGAAAACACGATCAAACTGACCGGAGACGACGCTGCAAAAATGGAACGCTTCGTAGACGCTCTCGACGAACTCGACGACGTCCAGGACGTATACCACAACGCAGAACTTCCGGAAGAAGAAGAATAAAGAAAAAAGGGCTGCCGCCTGCACGGCAGCCCTTTTTTCGTGGTTCGTTTGGCGTTTGCCGTTTGACGTGATGGTTTAAACTTTGTAGGGGCCTCCATAGCCGGAGGCCCGCGTGAATCCTGTGGATAGCCTCATTCTGTATTTGCGTGGATTTTCGACAAACGATGAACGACCTACGACGAACGATTTTTTTCAAATTTTTTCAAATGTTGTAATAACAACAGATTCCCCTTCATCTCCATGGTATACTACGTTCAGAAGTTGAGAGAAAGCTCACTCAGAGATAAGATAAAAGTTGTCCACATACTTTAGGAGGTAGTTACTATGTTGAAATCCGTTCTGAATAAATTTGCTGCTAATGAAAAAGTTACGTCTGACATGATCATGGGCGATATCCTGCGCATGCATCCGGAAGTCGTCGATACCCTCATCGGTCAGGGCATGCACTGCCTGGGCTGCCCGTCTTCCCAGCAGGAAAGCCTGGCAAACGCCTGCTTCGTCCATGGCCTCGACCCGGAAATTGTTACCAAAGCCGTCAACGTTGCCATTGAAGCAAACAAACAGTAAGAGACGATAAGAGGAGGAAACGACAATGAGCGCATTTTTAGGCCCTATCCATTTTTGGCTTTACAATAAAATCCAGTTCCAGGAAAGCTTGATCGACGAACTCGTCCGCGTTGCCACAGCGCAGGGCTGGTCCGATGAAGACTTGGCTGATAAATACTGCAGCAAAGACCGCCGCAAACTCGATGAAGTCATCGATGAAGCGAACATCCACGGCTGGCTCCAGTCCCGCATCCACGACGCCGAAGGCCGCTATGCCGCTTTCGTCCTCGCCGTTGCCGGCAATGATGATGCCCGCCTGGAAGCACTAAAAAAAGCCGCTTACGACTTCGGTGCCAGCCAGAACCTGAGCGCCGCTACGGCACCGGAAGCCTTCCACCGCCTGGACGACCTGCTCCTCGACGGCATGCCCTGCGACCAGGTCAACCGCGTCCGCGAAAGCGACGACAACCGCATCGCCTGGGACCGCACGATGGACCTGCACAGCGATTTCTGGCAGGGCCGCGGCGACCTCTACTATGCCCTGCGCCAGTCCTTAGTCGAAGGCATTCTCGCCGGCACGGACTACACTATGGTCAGCCCGGCTGACGGCCAGTACGAAATCGTCAAAAAAGCTGCGTAAATACGAAAGGGGAGAGAACATCATGTACTGTACAGAAGTTATGGTCAAACAGCATGCCAACATTTCCCGCATGCTGAAAGTCATCAAAGAAATTTGCTGCGGCATCCTCGAAGGAGCTGAAATCGATCAGAAAGAATTCGCGGAAATCCTCGATTTCATCCGCCGCTATGCCGATGGCCATCATCATCGCCGGGAAGAACTCGTTCTCTTCCCGGAAATGGTCGACCATCTTGAAGAAGTCGCATCGATCATCATCAAACACGGCATGCTCGTCGAACACGACCTCGTCCGCGCCCACGTCCGCGCCCTCGACGAAGCTCTCAAACTCTACGCCGAAGAACCGAAGACGGAATATAAACTGCAGATCATCACGGAAGCCATGGCCTATGCCAACCGCCTGCAGCAGCACGTCGAAAAAGAAAACAACGTCGTCTATCCCCTGGCCGACCGCGGCCTCTCGGACGACATCAAAAATAAGATTGACACCACCGTCCACGAAATGGAAGCCGAAGAAGGCCCGGACTTCGCCAAAGGCTACATGGACCTCCTGGACCGCCTGGAAAAGAAATACCATATAACTACAAACTAAAGACTACAAACTACAAGGGCTCGTCGCTTAATGCGGCAGCCCTTTTTTGGCACGATGACAGAATCTGTCTACGGGCGTGTGTATAATCTACAGTAGCTTAAAGATTTGAGTGTATTTCGAAAGGTGGAATCTTTATGAAAAAACTTTGTACTGTTTTCTTTACCTTGCTGCTGCTGGCCTTTGCTTCTGTGGCTTCGGCCAATTATCCGTACTACCTGAACGGCAATTCGGACTATGTCCGCGTGGACGGCCATATGGGCACGGCCTGGTATGTAGACAAGACGTCGCTGGTCAACCAGATGTACGCCCCGCCCTATTACAAGTTGGCCATCAATGTCGTTACAGCCAAAAGCGCCGTCGGTGACGAAAACGATTTCTACAACGGCGGCGAAGGCGAAATCGTCGGCGTCAAGACCTACTACTTCTACTACAACATGGATTCAGACCGCATGTGCGTCCTCGACAACAACGGCGATTGGCGCTACCTGGACCCGCAAGGCAGCTGGGCCGCCACCGGCGTCGCCCTGCCGGCCGGCCAGATGGCTTTCGAATTAGCCTACGGCCGCAGCTTCTATTGATTTAGCAAACATCGTAGTTCGTTCATCGATGGGCTCGCTGGCGCATCGCTCGGACTCAGATGGCGCTGCGCGCCTTTAAACTCAAAGTGACAATGACGCTTTGGGATGCCCTCAGCGCATAGCGGGTCGCCCACACGGCGACCCCTACAACGATGGCGCTGTGTGCCTTTGTCATCAAACTGACAATGCGTCCTCGGGTGGCCCCTGCGGCGCATAGCGGACGCCCATACAAGGTCGCCTTGTGGCGACTATTAAATAATCACGTGGCTAAGCCCGTCGCGTAGGGGGCGCCATAATGTCAAGAATAACATCGTTTACATTTTGTGCAAGGACATCCTTTACACTTTATGCAAGCACATCGTTTACAAATTTCTTCTTATTGAAGCTTTAATTTTCCTTCTAAACGAGGATTGTTGTGAATCAGATAAGCCCGTTTCATCAGGAATACTTGTTTATTTACGTCAATCTTCCCGATGATGAATTACCTAAAGTACAAGGTTAAAATGGAGTTTCCATCCAACTTTGTCTCCCGGACAGCGACAATTTTGTTGCCTAATGCTTCACTGAGAAAGTAGCCTTGTCCTCCGTAGGTGAGATAGCCGGAACTTTTGATGCGCCTTAAAAAGAATGGCAGCGTCTTTGGGTTTTCAAGGCGAAGTGACCGATGAAATCGGTTTGCCACATGTCGTTAGGAGCTTCTTTTTCGAAACGTGTATAAGGTGTAGCTGCCTGACTGGCGTCCGGTGTGATCAAGCCGTACCGATGAAAGATATTGTTAATGGTACGGACACAGGGAACGTTTGGAATACCTTGTCGTTTCAAAAGGGTATGGACAACTAAGGCACACGCGTCATAATTTTCTTTTCGTGTCTTGATGACCAGTGCTTCCATTTCAGGGGATGTGCGATTGGCACGGTGATGAGGTTCTCGTGAAAGTTCTTCACAAGAAGAATTTTCACGATACCTCTTAATCCACTTGTCTCCTGTAGGACGACTGATTCCATATTCAAGACAAAGGGCTTTTTTGCTCTTCTCATGAGCAAGTACCCGTTCAACGAATTCTTTGCGTAACATAGATTTGGTGACATTCCTTTCTTCCCATGGTATAAGAATCAACTCCTTCTTATGCCTAAAAGTATCACTTTTTTCAGTAGGGGGAAGACCCCTATTTATGTAAACTATGTTATTGCACATAACACACACGGCGATCCCTACGAAATTGCAGGCAGGCGATATTAATTTTTTATACGATCGTAGAGGCGCACATAATCGGACACAAACGTGGCGTGTCCCTGACCGCCCGTAGGGGTTCGCGTGTGGCGAACCCGCGCGAATCCTGTGCATAGCCGGAATTTATGACAGGTGGCACACGGTCGTAATACAATCCAGAGTTCAAAGTGGCATAGCCGCCTATGAGTCCGAGGTAATGAGTAAGAAAGTGTTTTAAAATGGGTGATTCCATGATATAATTATATACTATGCAATACTATGTCTTTTTGTATTGGAGGTATTTGAATGGCTACAGTTCAGGAAAAGATTGACCAGCTCCATGAAAAGCTCGCGAAGATCGAGCTGGGCGGCGGTCAGAAGCGAATTGATTCGCAGCATAAAAAAGGCAAGATGACAGCCCGGGAACGGCTGGCCAAACTGTTCGATGAAGGCAGCTTCACGGAAATGGGGCAGTTCATCCATCATCGCTGCACGAATTTCAACATGCAGGAAAAGGAAATCCCCGGCGACGGCGTCGTCACGGGTTACGGTACGGTCCGGGGCCGTCTGGTCTTTGCCTATGCCGAAGATTTCACTGTCGAAGGCGGTTCGCTCGGCGAAATGCACGCCCATAAGATCGCCCAGATGCAGGAAATGGCCCTCAAGATGGGCGCACCGGTTATCGGTATCAATGATTCCGGTGGTGCCCGCATCCAGGAAGGCGTCGATGCCCTTTCCGGCTTCGGCCGCATTTTTATGAATAATACGAAGGCGTCCGGCGTCATCCCGCAGATCGCCGTCATCATGGGGCCCTGCGCCGGCGGTGCCGTTTACAGCCCGGCTCTGATGGACTTCGTCTTCATGGTCAAGAATACGTCAGATATGTTCCTTACGGGTCCGGCAGTCATCAAGTCGGTCACAGCCGAAGAAGTGACGGCTGAAGAACTGGGCGGCGCTATGACGCACAGCTCTGTTTCCGGCGTCGCTCATTTCGCCTGCGAAAGTGAAGACGACTGTATCGAAAAAATCAAGGCCCTCCTCGACTTCCTGCCGAGCAACAACATGGAAGAAGCGCCGGTCGTCGATTCCGACGATGACCCGAATCGCGAAGATGAAAGCCTGAATTCCGTCATCCCCGACAACAGCAGCATGCCTTATGATATGCTCGATGTCATCCGTTCCTGCGTCGATGACGGCCATGTCTTCCAGATTATGGCAAACTACGCCCTCAATATCATCACCTGCTTTGCCCGCTTCGACGGTCAGACCGTCGGCATCATCGCCAACCAGCCGAAGTTCCTCGCCGGCTGCCTGGATATCAATGCGTCGGATAAAGCGGCCCGCTTCATCCGCTTCTGCGACAGCTTCAACATCCCTGTCGTCACTTTCGTCGATGTACCGGGCTTTTTACCGGGGACGACCCAGGAATACGGCGGCATCATCCGCCACGGCGCCAAGATGCTCTACGCCTACTGCGAAGCGACGGTGCCGAAGATCACTGTCGTCACGCGCAAAGCCTACGGCGGTGCCTACATCGCCATGTGCTGCCGTCAGCTCGGCGCCGACATGGTCATGGCCTGGCCGTCGGCTGAAATCGCCGTTATGGGTCCTGACGGGGCAGCGAACATCATTTTCAAGCACGATCCGGAAAAGGAAAAGAAGAAACAGGAATATATCGAAGAATTCTCTACGCCTTATAAAGCGGCTGAACACGGTCAGATTGACTGCGTCATCGAACCGAAGGAAACGCGTCCCCGCATCATCAGCGCTTTGGCGATGCTCTACAGCAAACGGGAAGAAAAGCCGTCCAAGAAACACGGCAATATGCCGTTGTAAGGAGGCTGTCTCATGATTGAAATTCTATTTGCCGTCATCGCCCTCTTGATCGTCATGACCTTGGTCCTCTGCAAGTACTATAACTCGCGCTTCAGTGCCCTGGAAGGGAAACTGCAGGATGTCGCAGAATACCAGAAGAGCGTCAAAGAATTGGCGGAAGCCGTCCACGACTTGAAGGACGCGGTGAAATCTGAAAAAACGGTCCCACAGGCTTCGGAAAAAGCGGAAGAAGAAAAAAAGGAACTGGCCAATCCCGTCGTCCCTGTCGGCCAGCGCCAGCCTGCTGTCGTCGCAGCCCGTCCCATGACGGTTGTTAAAGCGGAAAAGGCAGCGGCAGCAGAAGAAGAAGGCGTGCCGGACGAAGTCGTCGCCGTCATCATGGCTGCCGTCGCAGCGGCTGGCTATTCACCGGCCGCTATCCGTTCCATCCGTCCCCAGCGGCGCGGTTACAAGCGTCATCGGGAAAACTGGGCCATGGCAGCTCGTCTGGGCGGCATGAATCGCTGATTTCTGAATTTACTATCCAGGAGGATTTACGATATGAAAAAGTTTAAGGTTACAGTCAATGGCAAAGCATATGAAGTAGAAGTCGAAGAAGTCGGCGGCGCCGC
>URLP01000044.1 GCA_900548635.1 uncultured Megasphaera sp. | reverse complement strand
TGCCGCGCGGCAGTCATCGTATTCCGCGGAAATATTGATGACTTTGCCGCCGTAGCGGCAGACCTTGCAGTGCAGGTCCCGGCCGTCGATGCGGACTGTCGTGATCAGCCGTTCGCAGGCCAGGCGGCTGACCGGGAAATAGCGGACGCCGATGGACGTCGTCTCCCTGACGATGACGCTGATCACCGTCTCGATCAGTTCCCGGCGGCAAAGGACGCAGAGCATGGACGCCATGCGCCCTTTCTTCATCAGCATGGGCATGGCCCAGACGTCGTTGGCGCCGGCCTTGAGGATCCGGTCGAAGACGTATTCCATGTTCTGAGGATTCATATCGTCGATATTCGCTTCAAGCTGCCATAATGTTTCCATTTTCTCACCTCAGTCGGTTCATCGTATCTGCCAGGCGGCCGGCACCGAAACCATTGTCGATATTGACGACGGAGACGCCGGCAGCACAGCTGTTGAGCATAGCCAGAAGGGCCGAAAGGCCGTGGAAGTTGGCACCGTAACCGATGCTCGTCGGCACGGCGATGACCGGCTTATCGACGAGACCGCCGACAACACTGGCCAGGGCCCCTTCCATGCCGGCGACGACGATATTGACATTGGCTTTGCGGATATCATCGACCCGTGCCAGGAGGCGGTGGATGCCGGCGACGCCGACATCGTAGATGCGTTCTACCTGATTGCCCATGATTTCTGCCGTCAGGGCCGCTTCTTCGGCAATGGGGATATCGCTCGTGCCGGCAGTGATGACGGAAATGAGGCGGTCGCCGTTGACGACGGTCTTGTCCTTATGCTGATAGACCATTTTGGCCAGTTCATCGTACTGGGCGGCCGGGTGCTTTTCGACAAGTTTTTCATAGACGTCGCGGCTGGCCCGCGTGCCGATGACATTATCATATTTGCCCATGAGGACGTCCAGGATGCGGACAGACTGACTGACCGTCTTGCCGGCGCAGTAGACGACTTCCGGGAAGCCACAGCGTTCCTGGCGCTGCAGGTCGAGCTTGGCAAAGCCAAGGTCCAGTGTTTCTTTATTGTCTTCCATGATTACTCCTTAAAACCATTTTTTTCCCACGCTTTATATAAGACGATGCCGACAGACATCGAAAGGTTAAGGGACTCCGTATCGGGACGCATGGGGATCGTCAGGACATCGTCGCAGCAGTCCAGGAAGGGCTGGGGCAGGCCGTTGCCTTCATTGCCGAAGGCCAGGATGACGGGCTGGCTGTAATCGGCATCGACGTAAGAGACCGTCCCTTCCGGCGCCGTGCCGTAGACTTTGCGGTCTTCATCGGCACAGAACTGGTCCAGTTCTTCATCCGTCACGTTCTGGACGACAGGGACCTTGAAGATGGCCCCCATGGCACTGCGGATGGTCTTGTCGTTGTAGACGTCGACACTGTCTTCGCTGAGCAGGACGGCACCGGCATTGGCAGCAGCCGCCGTGCGCAGGATAGTCCCCAGGTTGCCCGGGTCCTGGACGGCGCGCAGGTAAAGGACGGCCTTTTCCGGTGCGACAGCCGGCAGGGAATCAAAAGTATAGGCAAAAAAGGGCAGCATCGCAGCGATTCCCTGAGGCGTCTTGGTATCCTTCAGCTTATCGTAGACACTGTCCGTCACGGCATAAAAATCCCAGCCCAGTTCAAGCCCTTTGGCATAGAGGTCGTCAAAGCCCGGCAGGGCACGGCCTTTTTCGGAGACGAAGCAGACCGCATCGGTAATGGCCATGGCGGCAGCATCGGCAATGACCCGCAGGCCTTCGACGAAGACGCGCTGATGCTGTTTGCGCCCTTTCTTCTGCTTCACGGCGCAGGCTAATTTGACCCACTGATTGTCACGGGACGTAATTTCCTTCATTGTTTTCTCCCATCTATGAAAAAGGGGATTGCCGCATGAGAGAATACTCCCCTCATGCACAATCCCATTTTTTACTAAAAACTAAAAACTGCAAACTAAAAACTATTTTACTTACTGCTGGTCCTGCGTATTGTCATCCTGGTGTCCGTTGCTCTTGAGCAGGCTTTCACGGTTCTGCTGGATGCTGGACAAGGTCTTTTCCAAGGTCGATTCTACGTATTTGAGGACATCGCCGGCATAGGTGATGGAGCTGTTTTTCAGCTGTTCCGACGAATCGTTGGCATTCTGGATGATCTGGTTGGCATGTTCCTGTGCCTGACGTACCAGTTCACTTTCTTCCGTCAATTTGGCAATGTAATCCTTCGCCTGGGCGACCATGCTTTCGGCATGATGCTGGGCATCGGCGATGATCTTATCTTTTTCAGCCAATACTTTCTTGGACTGTTCCAATTCAGCCGGCATGGATTCTTTCAAATCATCGATGATCTGAAGGATTTCTTCTTCTTCGACCATTTTCTTGTTGCTAAAAGGAACTTTCGAAGCGTTCATTACCAAGCTTTCCAAATCTTCTAACAGTTTATCCGAGTTCATGTATTCTCCACTCCTAAGCATTGTACTTGTCTGCAAACTTTTCTCTCAGTTTCTTTTCGACATAATCGGGAACCATATCGTCGAGCTTACCGCCAAAACAGGCCAGTTCTCGGATACCCGTCGAGCTGATATACGAATACTGGGTACTGGTCATGATGAAGACCGTTTCGATGCGCGGTTCTACTTTCTTCATCAAGAGAGCACGCTGGAATTCATATTCAAAATCGCTCAAAGCGCGCAGGCCGCGGATGATGATGGTCGCGCCGTGTTCGATGGCATACTCATTGAGCAGGCCGTCAAAGCTGACGACTTCGATGTTCGGGATGTGGCGCGTCGTTTCGCGCAGCATATCTTCCCGTTCTTCCATCGTGAACAGATGCTTCTTCGACGGATTTTCAAAGACAGCGACGATGAGCTTGTCGACAAGCTTGCTGCCCCGTTCAAATATGTCAATGTGTCCATTGGTGACAGGATCAAAACTGCCGGGACAAATACCGATTCGCACTTTCTTAGACTCCTTCCTGACGACGGCGGATAAAAGCAATCCGCGTCTCTTTCCCATAGGATTTTTCTCTGATGATCTCATACAAAGGGCTCTCTCTGAGCGCTTCAGGACGACTGTATTCCATGAGGATCAGGCCGTCCGGAGCCAGCAAATCGTATTGACCTATTAACGCAATTGTATCGTTCACCAAATTCTTGTTATACGGCGGGTCAGCAAAAATGTAGTCAAATTTGCGTCCCTGCAGCCGTGCCAGGGCTTTCGCAGCATTGAGGCGCAGCACTTCGATGCGGTCTGAAAAGCCGCAGAGGGCGGCATTCTGACGGATGAGCTGCTGCGTGTAATGGTCGATGAAGACGGCCGAGGCTGCACCGCGGCTCAGCGCTTCCAGGCCCAGGGCACCTGTACCGGCAAAGATATCGAGGACGGCGGCTCCGTGAAGGCCGCCGCTGCTTTCCAGGATATTGAAAAGACTTTCCCGCGTTCGGTCCAGGGTCGGCCGGGTCAGCATGCCTTTCGGCGATTTCAGGACCCTTCCTCTGGCACTGCCGGATATGATTCTCATAGGATCACCTGCTCATACATAGTTAATTATACACGTTTTTTAGTACATATCAATCTATTTTTTCTTAATTCGTTCGACCTTCAGTTCCTTGCCCTGCAGGAGGCGTTTGATGTTGTCCTTATGGCGCACGATGACCAAAAGAGCCGCCAGGAGGCCGAAGACCGTCAGCGGCGTCGGTTCATGGAAAAGGAACATCGTAATCGGCACGAGAGCCGCGGCGACGATGGAACCAAGGGAGACGATGCGCGTCAGGGCGACGATGACGGCCCAGACGCAGAAGACGATGAGCGTTTCCCACGGTGCCAGGAAGAGGATGATGCCCAACCCCGTGGCGACGCCCTTGCCGCCTTTGAACTTCAGGAAAATCGAGCACGAATGACCGACGATGGCGAGAAGGCCGCCGAGGATCATGAAGTAAATCTGCGTGTCCGCACTGCCAAGACCCGCCTGGCTTGCCATCTGACCGAGGTAGACGCCGAGCATGCCTTTGGCGACATCACAGATGAGGACCAGGAGGCCGCCGACGGCGCCGAGGACGCGGTAGGCGTTAGTCGCCCCCGTGTTATGGCTGCCGTATTCGCGGATGTCCGTATGATAGAGTGCCTTGCCGATGACCAGGCCGCTCGGGAAGGAACCGGCGATGTAGGCCAGGACGAGACAAACGATGCCGAAGATCATAAGCTTTCACCGTCTTTCTTGCCGCGCAGGATGAGCCGGATCGGCGTCCCTTCGAAGCCGAAGGTTTCGCGCAGGCGGTTTTCCAAAAAGCGCAGGTACGAAAAATGCATGAGCTGCGGTTCATTGACAAAGAGGATGAACGTCGGCGGTTCGACCGAGGCCTGGGTCATATAGTAAATCTTGAGCAGCTTGCCGCCCTTGGCCGGCGGCGGGTTGGTCAGCTGGGCATCTTCGATGAGTTCGTTGAGGACGCTCGTCGAGACGCGCATGTGCTGCTGTTCGGAAACGAATTTGACCATGTCGGCCAGGCGGTTGATGCGCTGCTTCGTCAGGGCCGAGGCGAAGAGGATCGGCGCGTACTGGAGGAAAGCAAGTTCGCGGCGGATGTCTTCTTCGAATTTATGGCTCGTCTTGCTGTCCTTTTCGACGAGGTCCCACTTATTGACGACGATGATGCAGCCTTTGCCTGCTTCATGGACATAGCCGGCGATTTTCGTATCCTGTTCCGTCACGCCTTCCGTAGCGTCGATGACCAGGACGGCGATGTCCGAGCGGTCGACGGCGCGCAGAGCGCGGACGACGCTGTAGCGTTCGACAGGCAGGTCGATCTTGGCTTTGCGGCGCATGCCCGCCGTATCGATGAGGACGAAGTCCGTCCCTTCATAGGACCAGTGCGTATCGATGGAATCGCGCGTCGTGCCGGGTACGTTGCTAACGATGACCCGGTCCTGGCCGAGGAGGGCATTGGTCAGGGACGACTTGCCCACGTTCGGCCGGCCGACGAGGGCGATGTGGATGGCTTCGTCGTCGTCTTCCATAGCCGGGACCTTCTTGATGTATTTGAGGACTTCATCGAGGAGGTCGCCGAGGTTCATCAGGTTGACAGCCGAGACGCCGATGGGATCGCCCAGGCCGAGGCTGTAGAATTCGTAGATGTTCATTTCCTGTTCGACGCTGTCGATTTTATTGACCACGAGGATGACGGGCTTGCCGCACGAGCGCAGGATATGGGCGATGTCTTCATCCTGGGGCTGGACGCCGACTTTGCCGTCGACGACGTAGAGGATGACATCGGCTTCGCGGATGGCCAGTTCTGCCTGGTAGCGCATGCTCGTAAAGATGTGGTTGTCCGAGTCGACGAATTCGATGCCGCCCGTATCGATCATGGTGAATTCCTGACCGAGCCATTCGGCATCAAAGTAAATGCGGTCGCGTGTGACGCCGGGGATGTCTTCGACAATGGAAATGCGCTTCTTGACGATGGCATTGAAAAGCGTCGACTTGCCGACATTCGGGCGCCCGACGACGGCGACTAACGGTTTATACATGGCATTTTCCTTTCTATAAACAAAAAAGGATAACCGGAAAAGCCCGGCTATCCCCTTTTTTGTGAAACCTTAGTTGTTTTCTTCTTCTTTATCCTGGTTGTCGAGGTAGTTGCGAACTTCCTTTTCTTCTTCGTCTTTCTGAATAGCCAGAACGCTGAGAGAAATCTTCTTCTTATCTTTGTCGATGCCGATGATCTTAACGTTCATGACATCACCGATGTTGACCAGGTCTTTGACAGCGACGCCGCGTTTTTCCGTCAGTTCGGAAATGTGGAGCAGGCCCTGCAGTTCCGGATCGATGGCCAGGATGGCACCGAACGGCAAGAGCTTCTTGACTTCGCCTTTAACGATGTCGCCGACTTCAAATTTTTCGATAGCAGCGATCCAGGGGTTCTTCTGGAGTGCTTTCAGGGACAAGGAAATGCGGTTGCGTTCCTTATCGAATTTCTGGACGAGGACATTGAGTTTTTCACCCGTGTGGAGAACAGCGTCGACGGAGCTGATGCGTTTCCAGGAAATGTCCGAAATGTGGAGCAGGCCTTCTACGCCGCCGAGGTCGATGAATGCACCATAGGGCATGATCTTGACGACTGTGCCTTCGAGGACAGCGCCTTCTTCAATGTGTTTGAGGGCTTCTTCGCGTTTTGCTTCGCGTTCTGCTTCGAGGACAGCTTTGCGGGAAAGGACGAGGCGGTTCTTGTGTTCGTCAATGTCGATGACTTTGACCTGGAAGGTCTGGCCTACGAGATAGTCCAAAGATTTAACGAAGCGGATATCGCCCTGAGAGAGGGGGATGAAGCCGCGCAGGGATTTGATGGAGACGACAAGGCCGGCCTTGTTCGTTTCTTTACCTGTACATTCGACGAGCTGATCGTTTTCAAAAGCTTCGCGGACTTCTTTCCAGTCTTCGACTTTTTTCATCTTGACGAGGGAAACGACAATAGCTCCTTCTTCCTTGATGTTGTTGGCAATTTCAACAGTCAGTTCATCACCGACTTTGACAAAGTCACTCGCTTTTTCCGGAGCGGGAACAGCCATTTCCTTTTTCGGCAGGATTGCTTCTGCTTTCGTACCGATGGAAACATAGGCAGCATCATCATTCACAGAAATAACCGTGCCTTTGACCACGTCACCTTTCTTTGGATTTTCTTCATAGTCATACTTGTCCAACAATTCTTCACTCATTACTTCTGTGCCTTCAGCTTGCAAATTTTCCATAATCTTAACAACCTCCTGTATTATCCAATCCGGCGTGGAAGCGCCGGCTGTAATGCCTATATGATTCATACCACGGAACCAGGCTGTATCCAATTCAGCTGCTGTTTCGATGTGGTATGTCGGGCAACCCTGTTCACGGCATACCTGCGCGAGACGGCCTGTGTTGGCGCTGTTCCTGCCGCCAATGACGATCATAGCGTCCACATGGCCTGCCAGTTCTATCGCTGCCTGCTGACGCTGCTGCGTCGCCGTGCATATGGTCATATGCACATCGAGATGATTGGTCTTTCGTTGCAGGATAGCGGCGATACGCCTGAATTGCTCTTGCGAGAACGTCGTCTGGACGACGACGCCCATTGAATCGCAAAAGGGAATTTTTTCAGCTTCTTCTTCCCTATCTATTATAATAGCACGATTTGCCCCCCATTGTGAAATGCTAATTACTTCAGGATGGGATTTTTCGCCTACTATTATGAGTTTTTCGCCCTTTTCGACGATGTTTTTTGCGTCTTGCTGGGCTTTTTTGACGTGCGGACACGTCGCATCTATGACTTTTAGTTCTTTTTGAGCAGCCTGGTCATAGACATCCGGGCCGACGCCGTGCGAGCGGATGAGGACCATAGCCCCCCTGCCGACGTCATCCAGCGAGTCGACGGGAGAGACGCCGTGAGCCGCTAAACGCCCGACAACTTGCGGATTGTGGATGATGGGTCCCAACGTATGAGTCCCGGCTTCCGCCTTTCCTGCCAGCTCGACAGCCCGGCGTACACCGTAGCAAAAGCCGCAGGCTGCAGCGAGAGTTACTTTCATTTTACATCCCCTTTATACTGATTTTGCATAGATATGATAATATCGCGAATTTCGTCCGAAAAACCTTTGACCAAGTCGTGGTCCGACGCTTTTCCCTGCGGCGGCATGACGGGTTTGCCGAAGATGACCCGTACGGGACCGGTCTTTTTCGGCAGGAATTCGGAATTCAGGATCGCTGCCGGCAGAACCGGCACCTTCGCTTTGATGGCGATACCGGCGAACCCTTCATGGAAGGGGCCGACTTTGCCGCCCCGCGTCCGCTTCCCTTCCGGGAAGATGCCCAGGACATGGCCGCCTTTGAGGGTCTTGAAGGACTCGATGACGGCCTGGCGGTCAATGCGGCCGCGGTGGACCGGGAAGGTGTGGACATAGCGCAGGAACCAGGCCATAAGGGGATTGTGGAAAAGCTCTTCCTTGGCCATAAAGTAAATCAGGCGATGGCGCATGGCCGTCCCCAAAAGGGGCGGATCAAAATTGCTGGCATGGTTGCAGACGACGATGAACGGCCCTTCCTTGGGGATATTTTCTTCGCCGATGACTTCCATGCCCAGGACGCCGTACGTGGCAGCATTGAAAATCTTGCGGATTGCACTGTAGGCAAACTTGTTCATCAGCCTCGCTCCTTCATCAGTTTGAGGATGACATCGGCCGTTTCTTCCAGATTCAGGTCGCTGTTGTCGACGACGACAGCATCGTCGGCCTTCTTCAGGGGCGAGACGGCGCGGTGCGAATCCATATCGTCGCGGGCAGCGATGCTGGCGGCGATTTCTTCATAGGTTTCGCTGCTGCCCTTTTCCTTGACTTCCAGGTAACGGCGGCGGGCCCGCGATTCGACGGAAGCCGTCAGGAAGACCTTGAGGTCCGCATCAGGCAGGACGACCGTGCCGATGTCGCGTCCGTCGAGGATGACGCCGCCGTCTTTGGCCATGGCCTGCTGTAATTTTACCAGTTTTTCCCGTACGATGGCAAGGGCTGCGACGGCCGAAACCTGGGACGAGACGCGCTGCGTGCGGATAGCGTCCGTCACTTCCGTCGTGCCGACATAGACGCGGCACAAATCGGCCTGCGGTTCCAAGCGGATATCGATGGTATCCACCAGACTGCGGACGGCTTTGTCATCGGCAATATCGATGCCTTTTTCCAGGACAGCCCAGGTAAAAGCCCGATACATGGCGCCTGTATCAATGTATAAGTAATGGACCCGTTTGGCCAGGACTTTGGCGACACTGCTCTTGCCGGCCCCGGCCGGTCCGTCGATAGCAACCGTTAATTTTCGCATCATACGCACTCCTTTGCCGCAGCGGCCCTTCCGGCGACGAAGCCTGTCGAAAAGGCTGCCTGCAGATTATAACCGCCTGTAAAGGCGTCAATGTCGATGACTTCCCCGGCAAAATAGAGGTTGGGGACAAGTTTCGACTCCATGGTCTTGGGATTGATTTCTTTGACGGCAATGCCGCCGGCCGTGACGATGGCTTCTTCAATAGGACGCGTCCCGGTCACGGTCAGGGAAAGGGCCTTCAGTGTATCGGCCAGGTCCTGCCGCTGTTCACGGGAAATCTGGTTGACAGGACAGTCCCTGGCAATCCCGGCCTGGTCGAGGACGATGGGGATCAGCCGCTGAGGCAGGAGATCCTTGAGACCATTGGCCGCTTCTTTGCGGATATATTTTTCGAAATCCCGGCGCAGACGGGCGTCGAGTTTTTCTTTGGAAAGGGCCGGCTTCAGGTCGATGCGCAGCTGCATGGGAAAGGTGCAGGCTTTCTTATGCGCTGCCGCCGTGCTGAGCATGAGGATGATCGGTCCGGAGACGCCGAAATGGGTAAAAAGCATTTCCCCGAAGTACGAGGCCAGCTTCTTGCCGTGCCGCCAGAGCGAGCCTTCGACATTGCGCAGGGACAGGCCCGAAAGGGTGTGCGGCCACGTTTCCTCTGTCGTGAAGGGAATGAGGGACGGTTTCAGGTCCGTCACGCTATGGCCGAGGCTTTTGGCGAAGCCGTAGCCGTCGCCGTTCGAACCCGTCACAGGATAGGACATACCACCTGTCGTGATAATGCAGGCATCGCCTTCATGGTTCCCGGACGCCGCGCTGACGACCATCTTATCGCCCCAGGCCTTGACGGCTTTGACAGGGTCATTCAGGCGGATGTCGACGCCTTTGCGGCAGAGGACGCGGTAGAAGAGCTTGCGCACTTCGACAGCGCTGTCCGACTGGGGGAAAATGCGGCCGCCCCGTTCCTCTTTCGTCGCCAGGCCCCAGCCGTGGAGCTTATCGAGCAGGTCCTGATTGGTGAACTGCTGATAGGCACTGTAGAGGAATTTGCCGTGTCCCGGTGTATGAGCGATGAAATCGGGCATGCTGCAGGAATTTGTCAGGTTGCAGCGGCCTTTGCCGGTAATCCCCATCTTTTTGCCGACAATATCATTTTTTTCAAACAGATGCACCCTGGCGCCTGCTTCTGCGGCGGCCAGAGCTGCCATGATGCCGGCTGCACCGGCACCGACGACGAGTATTTCTTTCATAGGCACTCCTCTTATTTGTATTTATAGAGTTCCGCCACTTCTTCGCGGGTCAGCTTGCGGTAGGCACCGCGCTTGACGCCGCTCAGAGTCAGGAAAGCGTACTGGACGCGGCGCAGGTTGTGGACCTGGTAGCCGAAGTACTCGAACATGCGGCGGACCTGGCGGTTGCGGCCTTCGTGAATCGTGATTTCCACACTGGTCAGGTTCGTCTTCGGGTCATAGCCGATGTAGTAGACATCGGCCGGTGCCGTCATGCCGTCCTTCAGTTCCACACCGTCTGCCAGGTGCTGCAGGACCGCATCGGCGATGCGCCCTTTGACCTTGACTTCATAAGTCTTGTCGACGAGGCGGCTCGGGTGCATGAGGATGTTGGCCAGTTCGCCGTCGTTAGTCATCAGGAGCAGGCCTTCCGTGTTCTGGTCCAGACGGCCTACGGCGTAGATGCGGTCCTTTTCCTTTTTGAAATAGTCCATGACCGTCGTCCGTCCCTGGTCGTCGCTGGACGTCGTAATGACGCCCTTGGGCTTATTGAAGAGATAATAATGCTTCGGCTGGGCTTCCAGGGTCTTGCCGTCGACGGCGATGCGGTCCTTGTCGGGGTCGACTTTCGTCCCTAATTCGCGGACGATGACGCCGTTCACGCGGACGCGCCCTTCTAAAATCATCTTTTCTGAAGCGCGCCGTGAAGCGACACCGCAGTTACTCATCACTTTCTGTAACCGTTCTTCCATCATCTGCATCCTCCGTAATCTCTGCCGGCATGGCACCGGCTAAATCGGCAAGGGAATCCATGCCGATACATTCCAAAAAATAAGCGGACGTGCCGTATAAAATCGGCCGGCCCGGACTGTCGCGGCGGCCCAGTTCGACGATCAGCCCCTGCTGGACCAGGGAATTCAGGACCCGTTCCGATGAAACGCCGCGCAGTTTTTCGATTTCCGCCCGCGTAATAGGCTGCTTGAAAGCGACGATGGCCAGGACCTCGAGGGCCATGGACGTCAGTTCCGCCGTACCCGTGCGGACCCACTGGACGGCGTCGTGGAGATCCGGCCGCGTAACCAGCTGAAAGCCGCCGGCGACGCGGATCAGCGTCAGTCCCCGCCGCTGATCAGAAAGCAAATGCGCCAGGCGGTCCGCCGTTTCTTCGGCCTCCGCCTTGGTCCAGCCCGTATGGGCACAGACGGCACTGACAGGCATCGGGTCGCCGCTCAAAAAGAGCAGGGCCTCCAAGAGGGCTGTCGGCTCAATTTTCTCCGTTTGGCTTGTATCGTAAGGCAACGGTATTCCCATCCTCTCCTTCAGCGACAGTAGCGCACCGGCCGACCCGCAGCAGTTCCAGGACTGCCAGGAAGGTGACGACCAATTCGACGCGGGAACGGCATTGCTGAAAGACTGCCGTCACGTGCAGCACGCCCCGCGGCGCCCGGCGCAGGGCATAGGCGACGCGGCGCATGCACTCTTCGACGCTGTAGATTTCCTTCTGTATCCGGATTTCCGCTGCTGCCTGCTGCGGCAGGGCCTGACAGACTTTATGGAACGCTTCGTAGAGGGCCTGCGTGTCGATATGACCGGCAAATTTCGCCTCATAGGGCATGGGCGTCGGGCCGCGCCCGATGAGCAGGCTGCGGGCTTCCCAGCAGCCGCCGAGGGCATTGGCCAGGGTCTTCATGCGCTTATATTCGACGAGCTGCCGGACCAGGGCTTCCTGCGGGTCTTCTTCTTCCTCTTCCGTCACTTTTGGCTGCTTCGGCAGGAGCAGGCGCGATTTGATCTGCAGGAGCGTCGCCGCCATGACGAAGAACTTACTGGCATAATCGACATCGAACGTATCGATTTCGGCGACGTAGGCGTTGAACTGGTCCGTAATCTCGACGATAGGTATGTTGTAAATATCGACTTTGTTCTTTTCGATCAAATAGAGCAAAAGGTCTAAAGGACCTTCAAAATCCGATACTTTATACTTGTATTCTGTCATGACTCATTATAACTCATTTTCCAGTGAATTGAAATGGACTGCGAAAAGGAGCTGTCCTTAGACAGCTCCTTTTGTTTTGCAAGGGACTTGTCGGCCCGCGGCCAACATCGCTTACACGCTCGTTGTTTGATTGGTGCCGGGGACCGGAATCGAACCGGTACGGATATCTCTATCCGACGGATTTTAAGTCCGTTGCGTCTGCCAGTTCCGCCACCTCGGCATGACGAAAGATTAAAAATATGGAGGCGGCACCCAGAATCGAACTGGGGATGAAGGTTTTGCAGACCTCTGCCTTACCGCTTGGCTAT
>URLP01000043.1 GCA_900548635.1 uncultured Megasphaera sp. | reverse complement strand
ACCGCCATTCATCCCCCACCTAAGAGGTGGGAGTCTTCTGGCGGGAAAAGATAAACAAATACCCCAACCACCTCACAACTGCAACGTACCCCTTTCTAAAAAATACAGAAGCGTCCTGCCAGGCCCTCCTCCACACAGGACGCTTCTGTATTTCAACTTCCGGAAAGTTTTTTACAAAAAGTTTGAAAAAAGTGTTGACAACATGGGGTCCCGTGAATATAATATAAGAGTACTTGCCACTATAGCTCAGCTGGCAGAGCATCTCATTCGTAATGAGAGGGTCGTAGGTTCGAATCCTATTAGTGGCTCCATAAAAATAAGGGATTGTACGTGAAGGCTTCGGTCATCATGCACAATCCCTTTTTTACGTCGTTTGTCGTGGGTCGTTCATCGTTTGTCGTGAAGGTTTAAATTTTTAATAAGCTGCCGCACAGAACCTAGGAGGCTCTGGCCTATCCACATGGTCTCCGAGCATTTTTTCCATCCAGACGACGTCGTACCAGCGGCCGAATTTGCAGCCGCTGCAGTGGAAGGTGCCGACCATTCCAAAAAGGGGCTGTCGCGCGAAGCATTTTTGCTTCGGAGCGACAGCCCCTTTTTTTCGAACTACGATGAACGACCTACGACAAACAATATTTTTTTTATTTCCAGAATTCCCACCAATGGTGGTTTTCTTTTTCTGTCAGCTGCTGGCGCAGGCTGTCGCGTTCGGATTGGACGGCGGCCAGTTTTTCCTGGAGCTGTTTGTGTTCGTCTTCGATGAGGCTGCCTTCTTTTTTCAGGCGGTCTACCTCGGTCTGCAGAGCGGCTGCCTGGTCTTTGCTCTGCTGTGCTTCCAGGGCTTTGACTGTGACGTCGGACAGTTCGTGCTGTTTTTCGATCAGGCTCTGCTGCAGGGTGATGACCTGCTGCTGGGCCGTGTTCAGATCCTGCTGGGCTTTGAGCAGGAGGATGCGCAGGTTGTGCGATTCCTGCTGGGCATTGGATACTTTTTCGCTTTCCAGTTCTGTAATCGTCGCCTGATCGTGGAGGCCGCGCAGCTGGTCAAGGATGCGTACGGCTTCCGTGTCGAAGGCCCATTCGCCTTTCTGCATGGAAGCGTGCTCTTCGCCGTCATGGTTGATTTCGTCCAGATGTTTCTTGACGAACTGAATGATGCCCTGGCGGGTCTTGATATTATAGCGGTCCATTAAGTCTCTTGTTGTAATCACGTAATTTTCTCTCCTTGTGTTTACTGTGCCGGTTCGGGCATTTACTTTTCTCTTTTTGCCAATGATAAAAGGCTCAACCATGCTGTTCAGAGCAATAGAAACGAATATAAATCCCTTACCATTCGTTTAGATGGAAAGCTGGACGAAGTTCTGGCCGAAGCGGAGGTATTCGCCCTGCGGCAGTTTATAGGCTTTGGAAATGGCACTGGCTTCGGTCGGTACTTCCGGCGTTGTTTCCAGGTTGTAGGCTTTGGCATACGCACCGACTGTGTCGGCTGCGGTCAAGCCGGATTTATCGAATTTCAAATCGCTGCCGTCATAGACGCGGACGCCGATAACGATGCCGCCCTGGAGATAGGCATCCATATGATGGCTGTTGTAGCTCCAGCGATCCGTGCCCTGGTCTTCTGCCGTGCTGTCCGGCTGGCCGTAGGCAGCGGTCAGGTCTGCCTGGGTCATGCCCAGGTAAACGCCGCCGATCGATTCGTAGCGGTCCGCATTGAGGGAACGGCGCAGAGGCATCTTGTTGTCGATGATCAGGTACTGATGGGATTTATGGCCCATGAGGTCCATCTTAATCGTGCGCGGGCCGTTCTGTTCGTGGATGGTGAAGGTCCCTGTACGCGGATAATCATAGGTGCAGTCTTTCGGATCCGTGACGGTGCAGCCGTTGATCGTGTTGCCTTCGATGGTCATGACCAGGTTGCCCTTAGTGCTGTACCATTCACCGGCAGCCGGGTCGAGCCAGTCGACGACGTTCTGATCCGGTGCAGCCTGTGTCGCTGCCGTCACCGTGGCCGTGGCCTGCGGTTCAGCAGCAGTGGTTGTCGCGGCAGCCGCCGTCGTATCTTCGGCAAAACAAACAGCCGACATGCTCATCGTCATGAGGGCACATAACATCATATTTTTCGCTAATTTTTTCATTCTCATTCGCTCCCCTTTAGTTTACTTTCTGTAGCTATCTATTATACACGTCTTTTCCAAAGAGGGCAACCGTGTAAACTACTTCTGTTTATTCTTGTTTACTTTTGTCTTATGTTTCTTAACGTTTTTTTTCTTCATTTCTTTCGGCGCTGCTGCGGCCGTATCGCTCTTCACTTCGGCTGCCGGGGCTTCGGCCTGCTGTGCTTTCGCCGGGATCGAGACGGAATCGATGAGGGTGCCGTCATTTTTCATGGCCGAAACGCGGAAAGCATCCGGTTCGACCTGCAATGTCAGGTACATGGGCATGTCCGTCGGATTGTAGTAAATGACGTCCGTCGGCTTCTTGACGGAACCATCCCAGGCTTCCGTGCCGGAGCGGCCCGTTGCGATGTAGATTGTCCCATTGTCAGCAGCCTGGTCGTTCTTGATGGGCACCGTCCGTTCATAGCAGTGTTCGTGGGCCGTGAAGACCAGGGGCACATTGTATTTATCAAAGAGAGGCATGAAATACTTGCCGTTTACATCGAGGTTGCCGTCATACGGGCTGTTCCAGGGCGGACGGTGCATCATGACGATCAGGCGTTTACCTGCCTTCTGCGCTGCCGCCAGGTCTTTATCGAGCCAGGCCGCTTCATCCTGCATCATCGTCGGCCGCCAGCTGCCCAGTTCTTCTTCGTCCGTATTCAGGGAGACGTAATGGACATCGCCGTAGTCAAAGGAATAGGCCATGCGGTTCTGATCCTTCGGGCCGCCGTAAGGCACGGCAAACAGTGCCTTGTACGTGTAGGGTTCAGCGAACTGCCAGTCCATGCTGTAAGCTTCGTGATTGCCCATGACCGGCGCAAAGGGGATGTGGCTGGTCAGGACATCGGCATTGTCGAACCAGGCACGCCACTGGAAATAAGCCTGCCCGTTGTCCGTAATGTCGCCCATGTTGACGAAGAAGGCCGCATCCTGGTTCTGCTGCCAGGCGATGTTGGCCGTCTGCCCCCAGACGCCGTAGTCCGTCGACTGGGAATCACCGAAAATCAGGACTTTATAGTTGTTTACATTTTCTTTCGTCGTTGTAAACGGAAACCAGCCCGTCGCGCCGTCGCTGTCGACGATGCGGTATTCATAGTCCGTCGCCGGCGTCAGTTTCTGCATATACGCACCGTATGTATAAGGAGCCGGATTGTCCGCGTCGTAAATAGGCGGCCGTTTCCCCTCTGTTACATAAGCTTCCTTGACATCGCTGCTTCCTTTCTGACGGTACTGCACGCTGTAATCGCTGCGGTCGTCATCGGCCTGCCAGGAAATCGTCTTGTCCGTGGCACTGTCTTTCGGTACGATCTGCATCAGATTGTCAACGGAAATGGCCAGGGCCTGTCCGGAAATCAAAGTAAACGCGCTGAAAATGGCTGCCATGAGGTGCCGCTTCTTATATTTCATAAAAAAATTCACGTCCTTTCTTGTCACAAAGTGTATTTTAACACAATCGGTAAATTTCGCAACGTTTTTCATTGACAGGTGAGGGCGTGTCTCTTATAATATAGGAATTGTATTTTTTGTCTATTTTGAGGAGAGAAAAATGAATCTATGGGATTTACTGCTCTTAGCCATCGGCCTCTCGATGGACGCCTTTGCCGTCTCGATCTGCAAGGGCCTGTCCCTGGGAAAAATCAATTGGCGTCACATGGTTCTGGCCGGCCTCTGGTTCGGCGGCTTCCAGGCCCTCATGCCAACGATTGGCTATGAACTGGGCAGTTTCTTTGCCGACATGATTGATGCCTATGACCACTGGGTGACCTTCGTCTTATTGGCCGGCATCGGCCTGAACATGATCAAAGAATCCTTCGAGCCGCCGGAAAACTGCAATGCCTCCATGAGCCCGTACACGATGCTCATGCTGGCTATTGCCACCAGTATCGACGCCCTGGCCGTCGGCGTGACCTTCGCCTTCATGGATATTGGCCTCGTCCCGTCGGTCAGCCTCATCGGCGTGACGACTTTCCTCTTTTCCGCAGCAGGCATCAAAGTCGGCAGCCTCTTCGGCATGCGCTATAAAAACAAAGCTGAACGCCTGGGCGGCATCGTCCTCATCCTCATCGGCCTGAAAATCCTCCTCGAAGGGCTGGGCGTGATATAAAAAAGAGCTATCGCATTACAAGCGATAGCTCTTTTTTGTGGTTCGTTTGGCGTTTGCCGTTCGTCGAACGATTATTTTACTTCGTGGATCCAGCCTTCCGGTCCTTCGATTTCGCACATCTGGATGCCGCGCAGGGTCTTGTAGAGTTTGGTCAGGACAGGGCCCATTTCGTCCATGCCGCTGGGGATGCAGATTTCTTTGCCGTGGTCTACGATCTTGCCAACCGGGCAAATAACAGCTGCTGTACCGCAGAGGCCTGCTTCCGCAAAGTCGCCGACTTCGGAGAATTTGACCGGACGGTGTTCGACTTTCATGCCCAACATATCCGTTGCAATGGTGATCAGGGAACGGCGTGTGATGGACGGCAGGATGGAGTCGGATTTCGGCGTTACGAGGGTGCCGTCTTTCTTGACGAAGAGGAAGTTGGCGCCGCCCGTTTCTTCAACGTACGTACGCGTAGCCGGGTCGAGGAACATGTTTTCATCGAAACCGTTCTGATGAGCTAAGATGTAGGGATACATGCTCATGGCATAGTTCAGGCCGGCTTTGATATGGCCAGTGCCGCGCGGTGCTGCACGGTCGAAGTCAGAAATGCAAATCGTAATCGGTTTTACGCCGTTCTTGAAGTAAGAACCGACCGGCGTACCGAAGAGGCGGAACTGATATTCGTCAGCCGGTTTGACGCCGATGACCGGGTTGGTCCCAAAGAGGTACGGGCGCAGGTAGAGAGCGCCGCCGCTTTCAAAGGGAGGAATATAATCCTTGTTAGCACGGACGACTTCGTCGACAGCTTCCATGAACATATCTTCCGGAACTGTCGGCATTTCCAAGCGTTTCGCCGAGTCCATCAAACGTTTGGCATTCTGATCCGGACGGAAAGTGACCGTACGGCCATCTTTCGTTTTATAGGCTTTCAGGCCTTCAAAAACCTGCTGGCAGTACTGAAGGATACCAGCGCATTCGTTGAGGACGACGTTCGGGTCATCGGTCAAGCCGCCTTTCCCCCATTTACCATCTTTGTAGTTGGCAACGTAGCGTTTTGCAATCGGCTGGTATTCAAAGCCTAATTTAGCCCAGTCAATATTAACATTGGACATACAAACTCCTCCATTTCTTTTTTGTAATACAAAATAACTTTATACATATTTTGTATTTATAGCTTAATCAATTCCTTTTCTTTTGTCAATGGGTCAACTTTCTTATTTCTTTATTGTTAACTCTGCTTATTTTACTATAAATTGACAATAAAAAGGTTATACGTTATAATCCTAACTATCGTCAACCAATTTATAATAATATTAGTTGACAATTAAAAGTTAAGGAGTGATTCCATGCATTCTTCGGCCTTATCCTCCCGCCGTTGGGAGACAAAGGACCTGGTGCTCTTTGCCTTCTTCACGACCCTCATTGCCATTGGCGCCTTCATCCGCATCCCCGTTCCCGTCTGCCCCTTTACGCTACAGCTTTTGTTCACCACCCTGGCGGGCCTGCTCTTAGGGGCCCGCCGCGGTGCCGCTTCCGTCGCCGTCTATGTCGCCCTGGGGCTCATCGGCCTGCCCGTCTTCACATCCGGCGGCGGCCCGTCCTACATCTTCCAGCCGACCTTCGGCTACCTTCTCGGCTTCATCGGCGGCGCCTTCCTGACCGGCTTCATCGCCCGCCAAGAAAATCAAACGTCCCTGAAACGCCTGCTGGCAGCCAACTTTGCCGGCCTCGCCGTGGTCTACATCTGCGGCGCTGCCTATCTGGCCCTAATCAATGCCATCTACCTCGGCACGCCCCTGGGCTTCTGGTCCCTCTTCCTCTATTGTTTCCTCCTGCCCATCCCGGGCGATGCCTTCTTATGCATCAGCGCTGCCTTTTTGGCCCGGCGGGTACGGCAGGCTCGTCTGGCTTAATGAAAGGAGTCGTTTACTATGAGTAAAGGTTTGTTTATTACAGGTACGGGTACGGACATCGGCAAGACCTATGTCACGGCCCTGCTCATCAAGAGCCTGCGCCGCAAAGGCTACGACGTCGGCTATTACAAAGCCATCAGCGGCGCGCCGTCTGTCGGCGCCAGTGATGCCGGTTATGTCAACAAGACAGCCCATATTGGCGAAGATGAAGATCTGCTCCTCTCATATCTCTACGACCACGCCGTCTCGCCTCATCTGGCAGCACGCTGGGAAAAGCGCCCCGTCGAAAAGGAAGTCATCCTGCAGGACTGGCAGTGCGTCACAGCGGCCTATCCCTATGTCACGGTCGAAGGCAGCGGCGGCATCATCTGCCCCATCCGGGACGACGAAAAGGCCTTCTTCCAGCTCGAAGACATCGTCCGCTGGCTGAAGCTTCCGTCGCTCATCGTCAGCCCTGCCGGCCTGGGCGCCATCAACGATGCCGTCCTGACCGCCTTTTATATGAAAGAAAAAGGCCTGCCCGTCCAGGGTTTCATCATCAACCACTATACGGGCAGCCCCATGGAACAGGATAATCTGCGCATGATTGAAAAGTTGAGCGGCAAGCCGATCCTGGCCGTCGTCGCCGACAACGATGAATTACTCGACGCCGATGCGGATGCAATCATCCGTTTATACCAGTAAGGAGGACATTTACATGGATTTACTTGAAGCAGACATGAACTATATCTGGCATCCGGCCCAGCAGATGAAGGATGCCGAAGTCTTCCCGCCCGTGGTCATCGATCACGGCAAAGGCTGCCGCCTTTACGATATAAACGGGAAGGAATACATCGACATCATCAGTTCCTGGTGGTGCAACCTCTTAGGCCACTGCAACGACGAAATCAACGATGCCATTAAAGACCAGCTCGATAAATTAGAACACGTCATCTTCGCCAATTTCTCCCACCGTCCGGCCATCGAACTCTGTCAGGCCCTGCTGCCCCTCCTGCCGAAAGGGCTGAAGCATTTCAATTTCACGGACAACGGTTCTTCTGCCGTCGAATGTGCCCTGAAGATGGCCTTCCAGTATCAATACCAGTCGGGCCAGCCTCAGAGGCAGCGCTTCATGTGCCTGTCCGAATCGTACCACGGTGAAACAATCGGCGCCCTCTCCGTCGGCAGTATGGACCTCTACGCCCGCATCTACAAGCCGATGATGATGAAGAATATCCACTTCGACGGTCTCGATTGCTACCGCTGTCCCTACGGCAGGACGCGGGAAACCTGTGACTGCGAATGCTTCGTCAGCGCCGAAAAAGCCTTTGCAGCCTACGGGAAGGAAACAGCGGCCCTCATCGTCGAACCGATTTTGCAGGGTGCAGCGGGTATGCGCATCTATCCGGCAGAATACCTGCGCCGTCTGCGCCGGCTCTGCGATGAATACGGCGTCCTGCTCATCGACGATGAAATCGCCGCCGGCTTCGGCCGGACCGGAAAGATGTTCGCCATCGAACATGCCGGCATCAGCCCGGATATCCTCTGTACTTCCAAGGGCCTGACCGGCGGCTACCTGCCCATGGCCATCACGATTACGACCGACGCTATTTATCAGGCCTTCTATGACGATTACAGCAAGCATAAGGCCTTCGTCCACAGCCATACGTATGCCGGTAACCCCCTCGCCTGCCGGGCCGCCCTGGCCGTCCTGAAAATCATGGAACGCGACAAGATACTAAAAAAAGCTGCCGAAAAGAGCATCTACCTTCATGAAAAGTTAGACGCTGCCCTCGGCAGCCACAGCCATGTCGGCGAAATCCGCCACATCGGCCTGATCAATGCGATTGAATTAGTAAAAGACAGGAAGACGAAAGAAGCCTTCGCGTCGGAAAAGCGGATTGGCTGGCACATCTTCCGCAAAGCCATGGACCTGGGACTGGTCCTGCGCCCGATTGGCGACGTCATCTATTTTAATCCACCCCTAACGATTGACGAAGAGACAATGGATGAAGCCGTCCGCCGCTGCACAGAAGCAGTCCATGCAGTCCTCGGCCCAGTTTAAGCCTGCAGAGCCGCATCGAGGGCGGCTTTGACGTGGGCCTTGATGTCGTCGTATGACTGGCCCGGCTGGGCTTCATAGAGTTTTTCCGTACCGATGAACATAGACGGTACATAGTAATAGGAGTGACCCTTGACGACTTCCGGGTGTTCCGTTTCTTCGTACCAGTCGACAGCGACCTGGCGGTACGCCGGATTTTCTTCAATCAGTTCGGCCAACGCTTCTTTTGCCCCTTTGCAGTACGGGCAGCCGTTTAAGTAAAAAGCGGTAATAGTTTTCAAGGGAATCGACTCCTTTCAGAAATACGAAATTACTGATGGCCGCCGCAGCCATTTGCACCGCAGTGATGTTCACCGTGTCCGTGTTCATGGTCGTGGTGGCTGCAGGCTACGTTGGGATTGAAAGCCAGACTACCCTGCAGCAGGGCCTTGACGGCATCATCGGCACTGCCTGTGACGCCGCCGTACAGTTTGATGCCGGCTGCAGCCAGGGCCTGCTGGGCACCGCCGCCGATACCGCCGGCAATGACGACATCGGCCTGATGTGCCTGAAGGAAGCCGGCTAAGGCACCATGGCCCTGGCCGTTCGTGCTGACCACTTCAGCGCTGACGATATTGCCGTCTTCGACATCATAGAACTTAAACTGTTCCGATTTGCCAAAATGCTGGAAAACATTCCCATTTTCATACGTAACTGCTATTTTCATAATAACAAGACCTCCCAGGAAATTCAAGAACAAGTTTTAATGACATATGTCATTTATCTATATTTAAGTATATGACATATGTCAGTTAATGTCAAGAAAAAAGACTGCCGCAAAACGGCAGTCTTTTTTGTAGTTCGTTCGGCGTGATTCGTTTGCCGAAGATTCGTACATACCACGGCAAACGACAGCCGTCGGGCTGTCATCGCGTAGGCGAGATCACAACTGTCGGTGTCTTATCTCCTTTTACAGAATACATGTTGTAAACGTAATCCGGTGTCAGTTCGCCTTTGAGGTGGAAGAGGGGATAGGCGTCGACGGCGTTCATGTAAACGACGTCACTCTTGACGTAGCCCGGGGCGATGCCGTAGGGGCTGGTCAGGATAGCCTGCTGAGAATTCCACTGCAGGTCCAGTTTCAGCGCCGTGGCTACGGCGACAGCCGGAAGATAAATCTGACCGTTTTTGCCGAGAGCTCGTTTGCTTAGTTTATTCCCGTTTACGACTAAATCATAGGCTTTAGCAATATACGTGACATTGCCGTCAGAAGCGTTTATTTTATCGGAAATTTCTTGAAATTCCGCAAAATCTTCCACCCCATAACCTGCCAGTGCTTTCTTGACCTGAGCCACACTCAAGGACTGCCAGCCATAACCGTCCGGATAAATATAGTAGGACACGGTGTGATCCGGATCGGCATCGATGACCAGCCGGTCGTAATAGATATTGACCGGCGTTCCGACGGAAACATACTGATACAGGTCTTCTACGTCGGCTTCGTTCATGCGCACGCAGCCGTTGGAAACGTAGCCGCCGATCGATTCAGGATGGTTCGTGCCGTGAATACCGTAATTGCCGTAAAAGCCGATCCAGCGGTAGCCAATGGGGTTGTCCGGACCGGAACTGATCTGGATACTCGTATCATCCGGATCGACCCAGGTCGGATTGACTTCCTTGTACTGAACCTGATAATACCCGGTCGGAGTTGGCGTCGTCGTCTTGCCGACGCCGACATGATACATCTTGATTTTCGTATCCCCTTCATAAAGGGTCAGGATGCGGCTGGCCAGATTGATGCCGATTTTCTTTTCCGACGTATTTTCCTGCGCCCTGGCCGGAGCTGTTTTCGCTGCTGTCTGCGGTGCTGCGGCGGCAGGCTGTGTTTCCGTCTGCGGTGCCGAAGTCGGCTTAATTTCTACTTTGACGTGAAACGGGGCCGGCGCCGTCTTCAGTTCCGGCGTGTCGGCCAGCGCCGCTCCGGTCGTCAAGACCAGGGCACATGTCAAAGCAATGAGTCTCTTATGCAAAATAATCCCTCACTTTCCCCGCCTCTGCAAGGCGTTCTTTTTATTTACACTCATTTAATCTTCGTTTACATATTCTTTTTCCCCGCTGCCGTTCAAGATCAGGTTGAGGACGACAGCCGTAATGCTGCCCAGGGTAATGCCGCTGTGGAAGATGATGCTCGCCCAGGCCGGGAAGCTGTGGAAGAAGTTCGGCGCCGTCAGGGTAATCATGCTGACACCGACGCTGACGGCGACGATCATCAGGTTGTAGGTCCCGTCGAATTTGACCTTGCTCAGGGCCCGGATACCGCTGGCAATTACCATACCGAACATGGCCACGCCGGCACCGCCGAGGACCGAGTTAGGGATAGAGGCGACGACAGCGGCCATTTTCGGGAACAAGCCCAGGACGATGAGGATGATCCCCGAAGCAGCGACGACGAAGCGGCTCTTGACGCGGGTCACGGCGATGAGGCCGACATTCTGGGCAAAGGCCGTGTAGGGGAAGCTGTTCAGGATACCGCCGATAAAGGTCGATAAACCGTCCGCACGGAGACAGCGGGCCAGGCGGTGGCTGTCGATATCCCGGCCGACAATGGAACCGATAGCGATACAGTCACCCGTCGTTTCAACCATGACGACGACCATGACGACGATCATCGAGATGATAGAGCCGAGGTCGAAGGTGGGGAAACCAAAGGAAAAAGGCGTCACAATGCCGATCCAGTCGGCTTTACCGACTTCGGCGAAATCGGCCTGACCAAGAGCCATGGCAATGATTGTCCCAACAATGAGTCCCAGCAGGACGGAGATATTGCTGAGGAAGCCCTTGCCGCAGCGGTAAATGGCGATGATGATGGCCAGCGTCACGAAAGCCAGGAAGAGATTCATAGGCGAGGCGAAATCCGGCGATTTCGGGTTGCCGCCGCCCATCCAGTTGACAGCGACCGGCAGCAGGGTGATGCCGATGATGGTGATGACCGAACCCGTGACGACGGGCGGGAAGAAACGGATGAAGCGGCTAAAAAAAGGCGCAATGAAAAAAGTAAAGAGACCGGCAATGAGGATAGCCCCGTAAATCGCCGTGATGCCGTGTTCCGTACCGATGAGGATCATCGGCGTGACGGCAGCAAAGGTAACGCCCTGGATCATAGGGATACGAGCCCCGACTTTCCAGAAACCCAGGGTCTGGATCAAAGTCGCGACGCCGCAGGAAAATAAGTCGGCATTGATCAGGTGCACCAGCTCGGCCGGCGATAAATGCAGGGCCTGGGCGATGATGATCGGCACGGCAACAGCGCCGGCGTACATGGCCAGGACATGCTGCAGACCATAGGCAAAAAGTTTCCCTGCCGGCAGCATTTCATCGACGGGATTCGGTTTCGTAGCTACATCTTCATTCATTTCGTCAAAGTCACCTCAAACTTGGATTGGATAAGACCATAATAAAAAACAGCAATAATATTTTTATTATATCATTGCCTCTCTGAAAATAAAACATGCAGCAAAATTTTACTTACTTTTTACACAACTTTTTCAAAACAATGATACAGCCCTTATATACTGGTTTTACTATATAGAGGAGGAACTAAACATGTTCAGTATCAGCAACAAACACGAAGAATTTTTCGACTATCTCATGAGCAATGCCGAAAACTTCCACCGCGGCGCCATCATCGCCCACGAAGTCATGCAGGATGTTTCCAGCGTTTCCCTGCACCTGAAGGAAATTGTCAAACTGGAACATACTTCATCCAAGACGAACCAGGATGTCATCTTCAAACTGTCGCGCGTCTTCATCACGCCGATCGATCGGGAAGACTTCTACAAGCTGACATGCCAGCTCGAAGACTGCATCGATTCCCTGCAGGGCGCCCTGATGCGCACGAGCATGTACCATGTCACGGAAGCCCCGCAGGCCGCCGTCGCGATTACGGAACAAATCGTCATCATGGGGGAAGAACTGAAGAAAATCTTCTCCTTCCTGAAAGATATCGACCACAATGAAGCGAAACTGATGCGGCATGCTGAACATCTGAACCGCCTCGAAACAGAAGTGGACCACATTTACCGCCAGGAAATCTCCCGTCTCTTCAGCGGCGAAGAAACGGATCTGCTCAACGTCATCCGCTGGAAGGATATCTTAGGGACCCTGGAAGAAGCAGCGGACCACGTGGAAACGCTGGGCAACACGATTAAAGAGGTGACGATGAAGTATGCTTGATACGTCGCTCATTATCATGGTCGTCGTCCTGGCCCTGGTCTTCGACTTCATCAATGGTTTCCATGATACGGCCAACGCCATCGCCACCTGCGTCTCCACGCGTGCCATCCGTCCGGGCCTGGCCATCGTCGGCACAGCAGTACTCAACTTTTTGGGCGCCATGATTTCGACGGGCGTCGCCAAGACCATCGGCGGCGATATCGTCGTTTCACCGACGCTGGTCAATGAAATGATCATCATCGCCGGTCTCGTAG
>URLP01000042.1 GCA_900548635.1 uncultured Megasphaera sp. | reverse complement strand
CTGTTCTGTTTCCCTGCCGACAGGTTCACCGCCGCTGACGGCTTCGACGTCGAAGATGCGGCGCCGTTCATGCCACTGTTTCAGGGACTGTGACGCATCCTGCAGGCCTTCGACGGCTTTATCCGATACTTTGGCCGCTTCCTGGCCGGCCTTGTCGGCGACGACGGCGACGGGCTTGGAAATGGACCAGTTCTTCCAGATCAGAAAGGTCACGATACAGGCACCGGTAATGGCCATGACAGCGCCGAAAAAGCCGAGGGCCTTGTGCAGGACCGACGCCACGAGAGCGCCGATCAGGCCGCCGCCGACAGAGAGGCTCTGGGGCAGGAATTCCGTCCCTTCCGGGATGACCAGAAGATGGACGAGGCCTAAGAGGAGGATATAGATCCAGATGCCGACGGCCCAGGACTTCGAGACCGGGCAGGCTTTGCGGACGACGATATACTTCAGACCGAGAATCATCAGGGAAAGGCTGACGACGATGCGGCCCAGACCGAAGATATACGAAAGGATATTATCGACGCTGTTGCCGATGCGGCCCGTATCGATGCCGATGAAGCCGGCTGTGGCAAAAAGCCCCAGGAGGATACAGAAAATACCGATGATTTCATATTTCAAAAGTGGCGATGGCCCCGTCTTCCTGGCGGTCCCCGCCTTGCGACGCGTGCCGGCCGTTTTTTTCGTGCGGCTGGTCTTCCGAGTCTTTCCTTTTGTCAAAACATTCACCTTCTACTAAAAATTTACTTTTTTTCGCCGCGGCGCTGATGCCAGTCGGCGGTCATGCCCTGTTCTTTGCCGTACGGCCGTTCCTTATAGTAGCGGGCATCCTTCAGGGCATCCGGCAGATACTGTTGGGCCACCCAGCCGCCTTCGAAATCGTGAGGGTACTGATAATTCAGGCCGTAGCCGAGCTTGGCAGCACCGCTGTAATGGCTGTCGCGCAAATAGGCCGGGATATCGCCGCAGTCCTTATGGCGCACATCAGCCAGGGCCGCGTCGACGGCCAGGTAGGCGCTGTTGCTCTTCGGCGCACAGGCGACGTAGATGACGGCTTCCGAAAGGATAATGCGCCCTTCGGGCCAGCCGACGAACTGCACGGCCTGAGCAGCGGCATTGGCGATGACCAGGGCCTGGGGATCGGCGAGACCTACGTCTTCGGCAGCACAGATGACCAGGCGGCGGGCGATGAAGGACGGCTGTTCGCCGGCTTCGATCATGCGGGCCATGTAGTGCAGGGCTGCGTCCGGGTCGGAGCCGCGCATGCTCTTGATGAAGGCCGAGACCGTATCGTAATGGGCATCGCCCTTCTTATCGTACGTATAGACTTTATGACCGGCTACTTTTTCGATGGCGTCCTGCGTAATATGACCGCCGGCAGGCACGACCATCGAGACCTGTTCCAAAAGGTTGAGGCCCACGCGGGCGTCGCGGTCGGCCAGGCGTGCCAGGGTGCCGAGCATCTCATCGTTGGCCGTAATGCCCAAGGAGCCGAGCCCCTTCTTGTCGTCTGTCAAGGCCCGCCGGAGGACGGCTTTCACGGCGTCTTCGGAAAGGGGCTTCAGTTGGATGACGCGCAGGCGCGACAATAAGGGGCGGTTGACTTCAAAGTAAGGATTTTCCGTCGTCGCCCCGATGAGGATGACCGTCCCGTCTTCGACGTAGGGCAGGAGGACATCTTGCTGGCTCTTATTGAAGCGGTGGATTTCATCGATGAAGAGAATCGTCCGCTTTTGGTATAAATGGACGGCATCCTGGGCTGCGGCGATCACCTTGCGCAGCTCTGCCGTCCCGGCCGTCACGGCATTCAGCGTGACAAAGCGGCTGTTCGTTTCGGCCGCGATGACATGGGCCAGGGTCGTCTTGCCCACGCCGGACGGGCCGTAAAACAATAAAGACGGGATCGTATCCCGTTCGATCAGGGTCCTTAAGAAAGTCCCCGGCCCGATGAGGTCATCCTGACCGTATATTTCATCCAACGTTTCCGGCCGCATGCGGACAGCCAGGGGCGCGTAGTCCCTGCCGCTCTGTTCGTCGGCCATGGAAAATAAATCGTCTCCGCTCATTTGTTTGCTCTCCAGACCAAATAGAACGCCGCCAAGGATCCTTAGCGGCGGACAAGATACATAAATTCTCGAATAAGAAAAGAGCCCCACCATGCCGTTTATAAACCGAGTTTTGAGCCTGCCTAAGCAGGTGGGTGTTCTCCTATAAGGATCGACAGTCCAGTGAAGGCATTGCCTAACAATATAGAGCCCGAACTCCCAATGTAAAAAGTGTTGGTTCAAAACATCGAGACCATTTACGCACACAGTAGGGTTTCTTCTTGCATGTAGGGTTTCTTCTTGCATATAGTATAATAAAATACGCTGGAAAAATCAAGCCTTGACAAATGAAAAAGGTGCTCCTGCATAAGCAGAAGCACCTTTTCGTGGTTCGTTTGGCGTTTGGCGAAGTGGCACACAAATACCGTTTTTGGATGTCCACAGGACTCAGGCGGGCCGCCGCTATGGCGGCCCCTACAATCCACGGACCACGACCTACGATGAACGATTATTTCACGACTTTCTTCACGGCGGCTACGACGTTTTCGGTGGTGAAGCCGAATTTCTTGAAGAGGACGCCGGCCGGTGCGGAGGCACCGAATGAGTGCATGGAGATTGTCGTGCCGTCGAGGCCTACGTATTTGCCCCAGCCGAAGTCCGAAGCGGCTTCGACAGCGACGCGGGCGCGGACGGCTTTCGGCAGGATCTGTTCTTTGTAAGCTTCATCCTGCGCTTCAAAGAGTTCCATGCAGGGCATGCTGACGACGCGGACATCGACGCCGTCTTTAGCCAGTTCATCTTTGGCGCTGACAGCGAGTTCGACTTCCGAGCCGCTGGCGATGATGATGGCGTCAGGAACGGCTTTCTTGGCATCGGCAATGACATACGCGCCTTTCAGGGCTTCTTTGCTGCTGCCGGCGAGCTGGGGCAGGTTCTGACGGGTCAGGACGAGGGCCGTCGGCGTCTTCTTGCTCGTCGCAGCCAGGTACCAGCCGGCAGCCGTTTCCGTAGCGTCAGCCGGGCGGAAGACGTTGACGTTCGGGATGGAACGGAGCATAGCCAGCTGTTCGATTGGTTCATGTGTCGGGCCGTCTTCGCCGACGCCGATGCTGTCATGCGTGAGGACATACGTCGTCGGCAGGCTCATGAGGGCGGCCAGGCGGATCATCGGTTTCATGTAGTCGCTGAAGACGAAGAACGTGCCAGCATAGGGGCGGACGCCGCCGTGCAGGGCCAGGCCGTTGGTGATGGCGCCCATGGCCATTTCGCGGACGCCGAAGTGGACGTTGCGGCCGCTGTAGTCGGCTTTGCTGAAGAAAGCTTCGCCTTTCATTTCCGTTTTGTTCGACGGAGCAAGGTCGGCACTGCCGCCGAAGAGCTGGGGCATGATGTCTTTCAGGCGGTTGATCATCGTGCCCGAAAGGCTGCGCGTCGCCTGCGGTTTGTCTTCATAAGCCCAGAATTCGTCGTTGTCGAGGAGTGCTTTGGCATCGACGTCCGTATGGAAGGCATCCCATTTCGCCTTCATTTCCGGGAATTTTGCCGCATAGTCGGCGAAGAGCTTCTGCCAGTCCGCTTCGGCAGCGCCGGCTTTCTGGCTCAGTTCTTTATAGTGCGCATAGACTTCATCAGGGATGTAGAACGTTTCCTGCGGCTTCGGCCAGCCGAGGTTTTCTTTCATAGCGACGATATTTTCTTCACCGAGAGGCGAACCGTGAGCGGCAGCCGAACCCTGCTTAGCCGGGCAGCCGTAGCCAATCTGGGTCTTGATGGTGATGAACGACGGATGTTCTTTGTCGGCTTTTGCTTCTTCAATGGCTTTGCCGATGGCTTCAAGATCCGTGCCGTCTTCGACAGTGATCGTCTGGAAGCCGAAGGCAGCCATGCGGCCCTGGACATTTTCCGTAAAGGCGATATCCGTGCTGCCTTCGATGGAAATGCTGTTGCTGTCATAGAGGACGATGAGTTTATCGAGGCCGAGCGTACCTGCTAAAGAGAAAGCTTCCGAAGAAATGCCTTCCATCAGGCAGCCGTCGCCGCAGAGGGCGAAGGTGTAGTGGTCGACGATCGGGTAGCCCGGTTTATTGAAGATAGCTGCCAAGTGGGCTTCTGCCATGGCCATGCCGACAGCCATGCCGAGGCCGGCGCCGAGCGGGCCCGTCGTGCATTCGACACCTGTCGTGTGGCCGTATTCCGGATGGCCCGGTGTCAAGGAGCCGTCTTGACGGAACTGTTTGATATCGTCCATCGTCAGGCCGTAGCCGTAGAAATGAAGCAGCGAATACAACAGCATCGAGCCGTGGCCGGCAGAGAGGATGAAACGGTCGCGGTTGGGCCACTGCGGGTCCTGTGCGTTGTGGTTCATGTGATTTGCCCAGAGTTCGTAAGCAATGGGGGCAGCGCCGAGAGGCAGGCCGGGATGGCCGGAGTTTGCCTTCTGGATAGCGTCCGCCGACAAGACACGGATGGCATTTACACAAGTTGTATCAATGTTGCTCATTAGTTAAATCGCTCCTTTTCCTTGTTCCCAAAATAGATAAATAGACTTCTCTTTATTATGAATAGAAAAAGCCCGTTCTGTCAATGGTCCCGGGCAAAAAACATTTTTCCTTATCTTTTCCTATGCTATAATAAAGGCACTGATTTTTGCTTTAGAAAGGACTTTTTGATGAATAAAAAATATTTCTTCTTCGATATTGACGGCACCCTGGGCCTGGGCATTTCCAGCATCATCCCGGCGGACACGCTCTACTGCCTGCACCGTTTGGAACAGGAAGGCCACTTCATTGCCATCGCCTCCGGGCGCCTGCAGCACGATACGCAGACCTTTGCCGACCGCTATAATATCCCGGCCGTCGTCGCCGACGGCGGCAACAGCCTCTCACTGAACGGGAAAATACTGGAAATGACGGGACTTCCCTTAGAAAACTGCAAAGCCCTCCTGCACGACGTCGCGAAGCGCGGCCTCCCCTGGGCCGTCGTCACGGACAACACAATCAACCGCTACACGCCGTACGACACCTTCCCCCACGCGGACCCGCGCAATTACATGAAAACCGTCGTCAAACCCGTCGACATCGACGGCCTGACGGCGGTCTATAAAATCATGTATGCCCGGCCGGATAAGGATGAAGCAGAACCGCCCCAGCACGGCCTGCCCCACCTGGAATACATCGACCATACGTACCTCATCGAACCGACGGACAAGAGCCGCGGCATCCTGCGCATGCTCGAACTCGTCGGCGGCCGGCCCGAAGACGCTGTCGTCTTCGGCGACGGCATGAACGACATCTCCATGTTCCGCAAGCCCTTCCTCTCCATCGCCATGGGCAATGCCCGGGACGAACTGAAAGCACATGCCGACTACATCACCGGCGACAACGACAAAGGCGGCATCCTGCAGGCCTGCAAACACTTCGGCTGGCTGGGGTGACAGGGGCTGACAGGGGCTAAAAGCCCCTGTCGTTCATCGTTCATCGAAAATTAACCCAAATGCAGGAATAAGAATCTGCACAGGATTCTATAGACCCCCTCCACCTCCCCTGCGAAGGGGAGCTGTCAGCAAAGCCTCAACGCGCATCGCCTCCCCCTGCTCCTTTCAAGAGGGCGTCGCGGAGGCGTTTTTCAATCTGGACGAGTTCCTGTTCGGCGGCCTGGCGTTTCTGGCGGCCTTCCTGCTGGATGCGCAGGGTATCTTCGATGGTGCTGATCAGATCGTCGTTGACCTGTTTCACCGTTTCGATATCGACGATGCTCCGTTCATTTTCGACGGCTACGTCATGGGAATTCTGCTTGAGCATGGCAGCGTTGCGCTTTAAAAGCTCGTTCGTCGTTTCCGAGACGGCCTGCTGCATTTCCAGGGCTTCTTTCTGGCGGCCTAAGCCTAAGGCCAGGACCATCTGGTTCTTCCAGAGGGGGATCGTATTGTAGACGGCACTTTGGATGCGGTCGACGAGGATCTTGTCGTTGTTCTGGATGATGCGGATCTGCGGCGCCGTCTGGATGGCAATGGTCTTGCTAATTTTCAGGTCGTGGACCTTCTTTTCGAAACGGTTGACGGAATTCTTGAAGTCCTGCACGACCTGGACGGCCATGGGATTGTCCGACGTCTGGGCCTGGACTTCCAGTTTCGGGATGGTCGTCGTCTTCAGTTCCTGAATTTTTTCTTCGCCGGCCTGGATATAGAGCTGGAGTTCCTTGAAATACTGCAGGTTCTGGTCATAAAGGCCGTCGAACATGGCAATATCCGTCATCAGTTCATTCTTCTGGCTTTCCAGTCCCCCCTGGATGCGGTCGATCTGGGCCGCCAGGGTCGTATAGGACTTGGTCAGGGCTTCACCTTTCTTAAAGAGCGAGCCGACGACAGGCAGGCTGGCGAAAAAGCCTTTATTGTCATCGTTTTCGTCTTCAAAGACTTTGACCTTCTTCACCAGTTCGTTGAGCAAGTCGCCGGCAGCCGTCTTGTCGCTACTCTTGACGCGGGAAAGGACGCTGTCCGAAAAGGTAGCGATGTTCTTCTGCGCCGCATTGCCGTACTGGACGATGGCATTGGAATCGACGAGGTCCAGATTATCCTTGATGGCATCGACTTTCTTCCGTTCTTCCGGCGTCAGCGTCTCCACTTTGGCGTTGATCTGCGCTACTTCATGCTTCGTATCGACGGCAGGTACGGACGAGGCCGACGCTGCCTCATCTGCCTGTTTCCGTTCCAAAAGGTCATTCAAATTGATATCGGCCATGATTATCTCCTACTTTCTTTTCTCACTCAAGAATTTATCGGCCAAGTCGATGAGCGTGCCGACGACATTGTCGCTGCCCTTCGGGATGGCTTTCGTTTCCGGCTTTTCCGTTTCAATGCCGTCAGCGGCCATGTTCTGCTTCATGACCTTCATTTCTGCATCGAGGTCCAGGAGCTGGGCATTGAGGACTTTGGAAAACTGGTCTTCATAGGCTTCATCGAAGCTTTCCAGGAGCTGACAGATTTCGTCCTTCGCCTGCTTTACTTCCTGTGCTTCCAGGCCCGTCTTTTCCAGTTCCTTGTACTTGCGCATGAGGAGCAGGGCCCGGTCCTGATAATAGTCGATGAAACGGCGTGCCAGGGTAATCCGTTCCGGATGTTCTTCCAAATAAGCCAGGAAATGGCGGGCAATGCCCTGCATCTTCTGCAGCTGCGAGCGCAGCCTGCCGCCCTTTAAGGACTTCATTTCTCCTTCGAGGGCATTGAAATCGTCGACGGCCTTCGAAAAAAGCTCTTCATTCAGCTCATCGACTTCCTTATTGCCGCTGTCGAACTTCGGTGCCGGCGCAAACTTCTTCTTCCTGCGGCGGCGCGCCCAAAAGAGCAGCAAAATCCCGATGACGACACTGAAAGTCCCGGAAAACCGCCCTGTCACGAACCAGTTGTAACCAGGCACAGCAAAACAGATAAGGGCGATAAGATATAAAACAAACGGCACAGCAATCACCTCTGTAGTAATGGAATCTCTATACTACTTATCATAGCATAGCTGGCGCAAAAGGGCTAGGTCCTAGCCCTTCGTGGTTCGTTTGCCGTGGGTCGTGGATCGAAACGGCTCAGCCGCAAATCGCGAACCACTAACCACGAGTCACGAATTACGAAAAAGAAGCAGCTCAACGAGCTGCTTCTTTTCCTTTCTCTTTCTGTTTTTCTTTATACCGCTTTGTCCATTTCCAGCGGTTGTGCAGCCAGAACCAGTCTTCCGGGTATTTGCGGATCTGGGCTTCCAGGCGGTTGTTCAGTTCCTGCGTCGTTTCGTACATGATGCGGTTCTTTTCTTCTTTCGAGAGTCTGTGGTCCGCTGTGTACGGCTTGATGGGCGGCAGGACGTCGATGACGTGGTGGTACGGCCGGTCTTCGTGGATGAAGGTCGAAACGATGGGATAGTTAGCGATGCCCGCCATCTTGGCCGGGCCGTCGGCGGTCAGCGTATCTTTGCCGAAGAGCTTGACCATGATGCCCGTATAGCCCGGGTCCTGGTCCATGAGCAGGCCGATGTAGTGGCCGTTCTTTAAAAAGCGGACCATGTCGCGGATACCCGTCTTATAAGTGACGTGCTGCTTCATCATGGCCCGGTATTCATTGATGAAGGTGTCGGCGCTCTTGCTGTTCTGTTCCTGGGCGACGGAAATGAGGGGATAGCCGTTCATGGCCAGGACGGCGCCGAGGAGTTCCCAGTTGCCGGCATGGGAAGCCATGAAGACGGCGCCTTCGCCGCTGGCTTTCAATTCGTCGAGGTATTCCTTGCCGTGCCAGGTGATCTTCTCATCGAGCTTTTCCTTCGTATAGATGGGATAGGAAAGGACTTCGATGATCATCGGCCCGAAGCGGACCGAACTGGCTTTGGCGATGGCCATGGCCTTTTCCGGATCATCCGTCAGGCCGCACTCGAGGATCTGCTGCTGCGCCAGGACTTTGCGCTTCTTCGGCACGAAGGTCCAGAAAAAGGCACCTAAAAAGGTGCCCAGGGCCCGGCGACAGCCTTCAGGAAGATGACAGATGATCCAGCTCAGATATTTCATAAAGGTGTACATAGGCAAATCCTCTTACTGTTCTTCTAATTTCTTTTCCAGAGCCGCGATTTTTTTCTGCAGGGCCTTGACGGTTTTGGCCATTTCCGGCAGATGTTTCAAATAGACCTGCGTGCGGCTCCATTCCATGTGCGGCCGAATCGGGAAGCCCGCGTAGACCTGATTGCCCTTAACGTTGCCTGTAATGCCCGATTTACCGGCAAAGACGGCATTGTCACCGATGGTGATGTGGCCGGTACAGCCCGTCTGGCCGGCAAAGATGACGTGATTGCCTGCTTTTGTACTGCCGGCGATACCCGTCTGGGCGATGAGGAAGCAGTCTTCACCGATTTCGACGTTGTGGCCGAGATGGACGAGGTTGTCGATTTTCGTGCCCCTGCCGACTTTCGTCGAACCCAGGGTGGCATTGTCCAGGCACGTGCAGGCCCCGATTTCGACGTCGTCGCCGATGGTAACGTTGCCGATTTGGGGAATGCGCGTATGCTTGCCCTTTTCCGTGGCAAAGCCGAAGCCTTCGCCGCCGATGACGGCGTGAGCGCGGATGACGGCATTTTTGCCGAGGACGCAGTTTTCATGGATGACGGCACCCGGATAGAGTGTCGAGCCTTCGCCAATCTTGACGTTGTCGCCTAAGAAGACGTAGGGATAGATGACGGAGCCCTTGCCGATTTCGACGTTCTTGCCGATGACCGCATAAGGCATGATGGTCACATCGTCAGCAAGCTTTGCGCTGGCATCGACGATGGCCGTCGGATGGATGCCCGGCGTAATCGACTGGCGGGGGTGAAACAGCACGAGGAGCTGCGAGAATGCCAGGCGGGGATTTTCGACGACAATGAGCGTATTGTCGCCGGCAGGTACTTCTTTTTCTACAATAACGGCGCCGGCGTGGACCTGCGGTAAATATTCCGTATACGGATCGACGGCAAAAGTAATGTCCTGCTTTCCTGCTTCGACCAGGCTCTTTACGTCTTCGATGACGCCGTCACCTTTGCCGATGACCGTACCGCCCAGCAACACTGCTAATTCCTGTACTGTTTTCTTCACGATTTACAACCCCTTTTTTACTGCAATTTGGCAATCAGATCGTCCGTCACATCGATGCCGCCGGAAGGAACGGCTGCTTTGACGACGATGATGCCGACATTTTTATCCTTGGCAATGTCGGCTAACTTGCTCTGGATATCCGACATGAACTGACGCTGCATGCTGGCACCGTAGATGTTGAGTTCCTGCTGTGCCTGCTGCTGTTTTTTCTGGAAGTCTTCATCCGACATGGACTGCTTTGCATCCTGCAGTTCCTTTTCGACGGACTTCTGTTTGTCTTCTGTCTTCTGTTTATACTGCTGGACCAGGGGCGCTTCTTTCTGTACGCGCGTCATGTCGACGACGCCTACATTATCCTTGCCGCCGCAGCCGGCGAGCATGCCCGTAACAGCCAGCATGGCTGCGACAACACCTAAGCGCTTCCAAACTTTTTTCATTGCTAAAAGCCTCCTGTTATGCCAACTTGGCAATAATATCATCTGTTACATCCGTCGCATCGCCGATGCCTTCGTAATTGGCGAAGATCATGTCATAGCCCTGTTCCTGGGCTACGTCGGCCGCTTTGTCGCGGATATCTGCCATGATGGCGTCTTTCACATCTTTCATTTCTTTTTCTTTTGCATCGAGCTTATCTTTCCATTCCTTGTTCCAGACAGCCGGTTCCGGCCGGTCCTGCAGGACGCCCAGCTGCTGCTGGAAGACCTGCTGGCTGTCGGCTTTGCGCCCTTCCAGGTCGGCTTTGACCTGCTGCGTATAGTCCGCCAGTTCTTTCTTGGCCTTCGCCTTGTCCGGTTCCATGAGGGCAGCGATTTCATCGGCTGTCCGCGTCGTCACCTGGACGTCGGCCTGGCTGCCTTTGAGCAGAGTCCGAAGCTGTTCTTCTGTAGCCGCTTTTTCCTCTTTCGAAAGCGACAGGGTCTTCAGCTTCAGTTGGAGATTGACGATTTTCAAGGTGTCTGCCTGGGAAATGACAGGCGTCGTCTTCTTCTTTTCCTGAACGAGACTGTCGTAACGCTGTTTCAGGCGGTTGTTCAGTTCGTTCTCTTTGAGGGCGACTTTGGCCTGCAGTTCCTGGTCGAGGGCTGCCGTCCCGGCCGCATCCGCAGCGGGTGCATTCCGAAGCGACAGGCCTTCGGCATCGGCCTTGCGGGAATAGTTCCATTGTTCAAACTGATATTGGGCAACCATGGCATTGTATTCCAATTCCAAGTGATGATACTCACTGTAGCGCGGATGGCTCATGACGACGTGTTCCAAGTCTGCATAGGCATAGACCGGCGTCGCCGCTGCCGTTCCTGCCGGCTGCGTACGATGGCTGTAAAACCACCAGCCGGCAATGAGACAGACGATGAGGACCGCGGCACCGGCTGCCGCATATATCCGTTTCATAGGGACTCCTTACTGGTTATTGCTGCTGGAGCTGCTGGAAGAGCTGCTGGAGCTGTCCGAACTGCTGGAGGAGCTGGAGCTCGAGTTCTTGTTCAGTTCTTTCGTAACCTGATCCGTAATATCTGTACCGCCGTAGAGGACGACGCTCTTATCGACGACGAGGCTCAGTCCTTTCGTCTTGGCGACATCGCTGACGGCTGTATCCACTTTATCTTTGATGCCCTTGAAGATTTCCTGGCGTTTCGTATTCAGTTCACCCTGCATTTTCTGGAAGAGCTGCTGTTTCTGCTGATCATCCATACCAGCCGACTGCTGTTCGAACTGTTTCTGCATATCTTCACCGGCCTGCTGGATCTGTTTCTGTGCTTCTACAGCGTCCTGATTATCCGGCGTGATGATCTTGCTCGTATCGACGACGCCGATGTTGCTCGACGGAGCAGCGTTGACCGGGTTGCCCGTCTGCATGATGGCCAGGCCGGCGACACTGAAGACGAAGATCGCTGCGATAACAGCCGAAAAAATCTTGATATTGCGTTTCTTACCCATTTCAGACATCATAATAAAACATTCTCCTTTTTATTACAAATAACCGATAATCCGGAGCCAAGCATCATGGTCGGACACGATATATTCCAAACCGACATAATCATCGACGCGATAGTGGAGGCCGACTTCTGAATCATCATGCGTCAGGTCCCGGTCCAGGCGCAGGGCCCAGCGTCCGCCTAACGGCTGGCGCAGCCAGAGATGCTGACTGTCATCGAGGCTTTCGAACTGATAGCCTGTTTCTGTGCCGCCCGTAAAGCGGTAGAACCAGCCGGGGATGAAGTTCCAGTCCAGCGACGACGGCATGAATTTGACCTCGCCGTAGACTTCGTGATGGCTGCCGATTTTACGGCCCAGATGGGCCATGAGGACCGTGCTCTCATCGTCATCGTCTTTACGTCCGGCGTCGATATAGGCACCGCCGCGGATGTCATAAAAAGCCGTCTGCGGTTGGATGCGGATGGCCGTATCTTCGCCGATAGCAAGAGACGGCAGTACATGCAAACCGTAATGGTTGACGACCCACTGGCGCTGGACGTCTGTCTGCAGCGAGGCGGCGATATCCCGCTGATGGCGCTGCACAAAAGCCACGGGCAGGCCGTCCAGACCGGCATAGGTCTTTTCCAGGTTGCGGCGGGCGCTGAGGAAGAGGACTTTCGGTACGTCATCGCCTTTGACGGCGACGCGGACATTGCGCACGACGGGCAATTTAGGCAGCATATAGACCGTAACGTCCGTTTCCGGACCGCCATGGATGACGATGTGCGGATAGAATTCCGGCACCCGTGCTTCCAGTTCATCTTCGAGGACGGATTTCACAGCACCGTTGGCCCAGTCCAGGGCATCGACGGGCAGGCCTGTGAGCAGGCTCTGCGCCAGTTTATCCGCCTCGGCGAGGTCGCTGCGGACCAGTTCCTGGCCCATAGCCGGCAGGGCGCCGTAATCGACGCGGAAGCGGACGCTGCGGATCGTGTCGCCCCAGGGGCGGATGCGCACGTCCAGTTCCGTCCGGCTGCCCGGCGTGATGGCAATGGATTCGACAGTATAGCCAATGAGGACGCGGTTGATGATATCGTTGACGGTTCGCTCGTATTCCCCGCTGCGGCCGGCGATTTCATCGCTGTCCTTGGCGAGGAAGACGTGGTTCCCTACAGTTTGGATGCTCGCAGCGATCCGTTTTTCCACGAGCGGCGGGATCGCCT
>URLP01000041.1 GCA_900548635.1 uncultured Megasphaera sp. | reverse complement strand
CGCCCGGAACAGGCCGTCCTCGGCCTGCGCAAGGCCCTCGGCCTCTACGTCAACCTGCGCCCGGTCAAAGTGCCGGAAGTGCTTTCTGAATATTCGCCGCTCAAACCGGACATCGTCACTGGCACAGACGTCCTCATCGTCCGTGAACTCGTCGGCGGTATCTACTTCGGCGACCGCTGCGAATCGGAAATCCATAACGGCGTCGAGCGCGCCTGGGATTTGGAAAACTACAGCGTCCCGGAAGTAGAGCGCATCAGCAAATTTGCCATGAAGGCCGCTCAGAAGCGCCGCCATAAGGTGACGTCTGTCGACAAGGCCAATGTCCTGGCCACGTCCCGCCTCTGGCGCCGCACCGTCATCGACGTCGCCAAGGATTATCCTGACGTCGCTTTGAATCATTTCTATGTCGACAACTGCGCCATGCAGCTGGCCCTCAACCCGAAACAGTTCGATGTCATCGTTACGAGCAACCTCTTCGGCGACATCCTCAGCGACGAAGCAGCTGTCCTCGGCGGCTCCATCGGCATGATGCCGTCGGCATCCATCGGTGAAATGACCAGCCTCTACGAACCGATCCACGGCAGCGCACCGGACATTGCCGGCCAGGGTATCGCCAATCCCTGCGCGACCATCCTCTCGGCAGCCATGCTCCTGCGCTACTCCTTAGACGAAGACGCAGCGGCCGACAAAATCGAAAAAGCCGTCGATGCCGCCTTAGCCGACGGCTGGCGCACACCGGACCTCTACAAAGAAGGCTTCAAAAAAGCCGACACCAAGACCATGACCGATGTCATTATCGGAAAAATTGGCGCCTGACGGTGCCGCAGTCCGCAGTCCGGACCTGCTGGCGCAGTGAAAGGCAGATAGAAGCAGAGAAATGCAGTGTAGGGCAGACGTCAGCAAGGTAGGGGCGCCCATGTGGGGCGCCCGCGTGAATCCTGTGCATCGCCTTATTCTGTATCTGTGCGAATTTTCGCCAAACGACAAACGAACCACGAAAAGAGCTGTTCGCTTTATGCGACAGCTCTTTTTTTATCCCTTTAATATGTTATATAAAGAGATAAGCTTGAAAGGTCGCGGCGAATAGTGTATGATGAGAAATAGTTTAAGTACATTTTCAAGTTTCGTGTACAGCGAGAGGCAGGATAGAGTTAGATGTTAGAATTTCCGATTAAACGCACGATTATTATTGATGATACGAAAAAGAAGAAGCGCGGCCGCAAGAAGAAGGACGGCGAAAAGACCGTCATCCACGGCACGGTCAATCTGCCCAAGAAGGCACCGCTGAAGAAAATGGATCCCTTGCCGAAGAATGCCAAGAACCTGGTCATCGTCGAATCACCGGCCAAGGCCAAGACCATCGAACGCTTCCTGGGCAGCGGCTACAAGGTCATGGCCAGCCGCGGCCACCTGCGCGATCTGCCGCGCAACCAGTTCGGCGTCAATATCGAAGAAGGCTTCAAGCCGACATATACGAATATGTGGGACAAGCGCAAGCTCATCGAAGAACTGCAGAACGAATTCATCCGCTCGAAAAAAGTCTTTCTGGCAACTGACCCGGACCGTGAAGGGGAAGCCATTTCCTGGCATCTGGCCCATTTGCTGGAAATCGACCCGCACGACAAATGCCGCATCATGTTCCACGAAATCACGAAGAAAGCCATTCTCGAAGCCATCAAGGACCCGGAACCGATCGACCTCAAGAAAGTCGACGCCCAGCAGGCGCGCCGCGTCCTGGACCGCATCGTCGGCTACAAGCTGAGCCCGCTCCTCTGGAAGAAAGTCTGCAAAGGCCTCAGCGCCGGCCGCGTCCAGTCCGTCGCCGTCCGCCTGATCTGCGAACGGGAAGAGGCCATCAAGGCTTTCGTACCGGAAGAATACTGGACCGTCAGCGGCACGTACAAGACGGAAGACGGCCTGACGCTCTCGACGGAACTGACCAAGATCGACGGCCAGAAAGCGGAAATCCCGACGCAGGACGCCGCCGAAGCCATCGCCCGCGACCTGACCTGGGAAGGGCGCGGTGAAGACCAGGTGCCGGATAAGATCGTGAAAGTCGAAAAGCGCAAGCGCAAGCGCCAGCCCCAGCCGCCCTTTACGACCTCGACGATGCAGCAGGAATGCGTCAGCAAGCTCAATTTCGGCGCCAAGAAGACGATGATGCTGGCCCAGCAGCTCTATGAAGGCCTCGACATGGGTGAACAGGGCCATGTCGGTCTGATTACCTACATGCGTACGGACTCGGTCCGCATCAACGACGACATGATCCAGGCAGCGCGGGAATTCATCACCTCCAACTACGGCGACGAATACATCCCGGACCAGCCGCGGGTCTATAAGACGAAACAGACGAGCCAGGACGCGCACGAAGCTATCCGCCCGACGTCGCTGGAACTGACGCCGTACAAGGTCTCGGAATTCCTTTCCCGTGACCAGCTGCGCCTTTATACGCTCATCTGGAACCGCTTCCTGGCCAGCCAGATGGAATCGGTCGAAACGGAACACATGGCCATCCTCATCGAAAGCGGCAAGTACGAACTGCGCGCGGCAGGCTACAAGGTCCTCTTCAAAGGCTTTACGGAACTCTATGAAGATGCCAAGAAGGATAAGACCCTGACGGAACTGCCCCATATCTCGGCCAATACGGTCGTCCACAACCAGAGTGTCACGCCGCAGCAGCATTTCACCCAGCCGCCGGCTCGCTATACCGAAGCCAGTCTGATCAAGACGCTGGAAGAAAAGGGCATCGGTCGTCCGAGTACGTACGCGCCCATCATGGATACCATCCAGAACCGCAATTACGTCGAAAAGAAGGATAAACAGTTCGTGCCGACAGAACTCGGCGTGATCATCGTCGACCTCTTGAAAAAATATTTCTCCCGGATTATCAACGTCGGCTTTACGGCTCACATGGAAGAAGAACTGGACGCCATTGAACAGGGCAAGGACACGTACCAGCATGTCCTGCAGGAATTTTACGACGTCTTTAAGCCGGAAATGGACGAAGCCGAAGAAAAAATGGAAAAAGTCACGATTTCCGGTCAGGATTCCGGTCAGGTCTGCGAACTCTGCGGCGCGCCCATGGTCTATAAATTCGGCCGCTTCGGCAAATTCCTGGCCTGCTCGAACTTCCCGGAATGCCGCAATACGAAGGCCATCGTCGAAGATTTGGGCATTACCTGTCCCAAGTGCGGCAAGGGGACGCTCATCAAGCGCAAGTCCAAGCGGGGCCGCGTCTTCTACGGCTGCAGCAACTACCCGGAATGTGACTTCGTCCTTTGGAACCAGCCGGTCGACAAGAAATGCCCCGTCTGCGGCAGCATCATGATCGTCAAGCATTATAAAAAAGGTCCTGATAAGATTTTCTGCAGCAATGCAGAGTGTGAAAACCATAAAAAAGGTGAGGTAGTACATGAAGAATAGTGTCTTAGTCATCGGAGCCGGCCTGGCCGGTTCGGAAGCGGCGTGGCAGCTCGTCCGCCGCGGCATCCCTGTAGAACTCGTGGAAATGCGGCCCGTCAAATCGTCGCCGGCCCATCATACGGACTACTTTGCAGAACTCGTCTGCAGCAACTCCCTGCGGGCAGCGAATATCGAGAACGCTGTCGGTCTCCTCAAAGAAGAAATGCGGCGCCTCGGCTCGCTCATCATGGATGCTGCCGATACGCACCGCGTTCCGGCCGGCGGTGCCCTGGCCGTCGACCGCGTGCCTTTCAGCCAGTACGTCACGGAAAAACTGGTGAACCATCCCTTAGTGACGGTCCGCCATGAAGAAATCACAGAGCTTCCGGACGACCAAATCTGCATCGTCGCCAGCGGCCCCTTGACGAGCGATGCCCTGGCCGATACCATCCGCCGCCTGACGGGGGAAGACTATTTCCATTTCCACGATGCAGCGGCTCCAATCGTCGCCGTCGATTCCCTGGACATGACCAAGGTCTACCGGGCGGCCCGCTACGGCAAAGGCGGGGCGGACTATTTGAACTGCCCCTTTACGAAGGAAGAATACGAAGCCTTCTGGCAGGCCCTGACGACGGCGGAATGCGCTGAATTACATGACTTTGAAAAGGACGACAGCGTCTTTGAAGGCTGCATGCCCATCGAAGTCATGGCCGGCCGCGGCATCGACACCATGCGCTACGGACCCATGAAGCCCGTCGGCCTGGAACTGCCCAGTACGGGCGAACTGCCTTACGCCGTCGTCCAGCTGCGCCAGGACAACGGCAGCGCCACGCTCTACAATATCGTCGGCTTCCAGACGCACCTCAAGTTCCCGGAACAGAAACGGGTCTTTTCCATGATTCCCGGCCTGGAACACGCGGAATTCGTCCGCTACGGCGTCATGCACCGCAATTCCTACATCAACTCGCCGGAACTGCTCCTGCCGACGCTGCAGCTGCGCAAACAGCCGAACCTTTTCTTCGCCGGCCAGCTGACGGGCGTCGAAGGCTACCTCGAATCGGCAGCCATGGGCCTTTTAGCCGGCGTCAACGCAGCCCTGGCCCTTTCTGGCAAAGACTGCCTGACCTTTTCCAAACGGACGGCCATGGGCGGCCTGAGCCAGTACATCTCGAGCGGTCCGAACGACCATTTCCAGCCCATGAACATCAACTTCGGCCTCATGGAACCGCTGGGCATCAAGAAGCGCATGAAGAAAAAAGAAAAGAACGCCCTCATCGCCAAACGGGCTTTAGAAGAAATTGAAACCATGAAGGGAGATTACCCATGTCTGAATTAATGTCTACTGATTTCCATGCTACTACAATCTGCGCTGTCCAGCGCGACGGCAAGACAGCCATCGCCGGCGACGGCCAGGTCACGATGGGCAATGCCGTCATCATGAAAGGCACGGCCCAGAAAGTACGCCGCCTTTATCACGGCAAGATCGTCAGCGGCTTTGCCGGCTCCGTCGCCGACGCCTTTACGCTCTTCGACCATTTCGAAGAAAAACTGAACGAACACAACGGCAACCTCGTCCGCAGTGCCGTCGAACTGGCCAAGGACTGGCGCTCCGATAAGATCCTCCATAAACTGGAAGCCCTGCTCCTCGTCGCCGACAGCCAGCGCATCCTGCTTATTTCCGGCAATGGCGAAGTCATCGAACCGGACGACGGCGTCCTGGCCATCGGTTCCGGCGGCAACTATGCCCTTGCTTCGGCGCGGGCGCTCCTCCAGAATACGGACTTATCGGCCCGGGAAATCGCAGAAAAATCCCTGCACATCGCAGCGGACATCTGCGTCTACACGAACCACAACGTCATTGTCGAAGAAATTTAAGAAAGAGGTATTTCTATGAAGAAAAGTGAATTGACGCCAAAACAAATCGTGGCGGAACTGAATAAATACATCGTCGGTCAGGGCGAAGCCAAGAAATCCGTGGCCATCGCCTTGCGCAACCGCTGGCGCCGCAAACGCCTGAGCGAGGACATGCAGGATGAAATCATCCCGAAGAACATCCTCCTCATCGGCCCGACAGGCGTCGGCAAGACCGAAATCGCCCGCCGCCTGGCCAAGCTCGTCGGCGCACCGTTCATCAAGGTCGAAGCGACGAAATACACGGAAGTCGGCTATGTCGGCCGCGATGTAGAACAGATGATCCGCGACCTCGTGGCCAACGCCATCCGCATGATCCAGGAACAGGAAAGCCAGCGCTATGAAGAAAAGGCCGAAGAAGAAGCGAACAAGCGCATCCTCCAGGTCTTCTGGCCGAAGAAATCCGTTAAAGAAAAAATTAAGAACCCCATGGACGTCTTTTTCAGCGATGACGACGATGACGAAGCCGAAGAAGCGCCGAAGCAGCTCGAAGAACCGAAATCCGACCGCCGCCAGAAGATGTTCGAAGATATCTGCGCCCACAAGATGGACGACCGGGAAATCGAAGTCGAAGTGGCCGAACAGAATCAGGGTTTTCAGGGCATCCTGACAGGGAATTCCACAGAAGAACTGACCAACAACTTCCAGGAAATGCTGGGCAGCATCATGCCGAAGAAGAAAAAGAAGAAGAAAATGACCGTCGCCAAGGCACGGGACATCTTCAAGGAAGAAGAACTGGAAAAATGCCTCGACATGGACATCATCGTCGACAAGGCCATCGAAGCGACGGAAGAATCGGGAATCGTCTTCATCGATGAATTCGACAAGATCGCCGAAAAAGGCCGCTCCAACGGTCCCGACGTCTCCCGCGAAGGCGTCCAGCGCGACATCCTGCCCATCGTCGAAGGGGCAACGGTCAATACGAAGTACGGCCCGGTCAAGACGGACCACATCCTCTTCATCGCGGCCGGCGCCTTCCACGTCTCCAAGCCGAGCGACCTCATCCCGGAACTGCAGGGCCGCTTCCCAATCCGCGTCGAACTCCAGTCTCTGACGGTCGACGATTTCCGCCGCATCCTGACGGAACCGGACCAGTCCCTGGTCAAACAGTACAAGGCCCTCCTGGAAACAGACGGCATCAACCTGGAATTCACGGCTGACGGCATCGACGCCATCGCCGAATACGCATACCGCGTCAATTTGGAAACGGAAAATATCGGTGCCCGCCGCCTGCACACAATCCTCGAAAAGATCCTCGAAGATGTGGCTTATGAAGCACCGGATATCGAAGAAAAAGACGTCGTCGTCAACAAAGAATTCGTCACAGGCAAACTGAACGACGTCGTCCAGAACGTCGACCTGAGCCATTACATTTTGTAGATAGCGAAAGGCTCCCTTATCAGGGGAGCCTTTACATACAAAGGAGCACTATGAACAGACCATACGCAAAATTATTTATTACGAAGAAAGGGGAACGGGCGGCGCGCAGCGGCCATCCCTGGGTTTACGGGGAAGAAGTGACCCGCGTCGAAGGGACGTACCAGACGGGCGACCTCGTCGACGTCTGCAGCGATAAGGGACGCTACCTCGGTACGGGCTTTGCCAATGACATCTCGAAGATCCGCGTGCGCATCGTCTCACGCAACGCCAACGACCGCTTCGACGAAGCCTTCTGGCAGCGCCGCGTCAAGTATGCCCTCGATTACCGCCGCACCGTCATGGGGCCGAAGGACTTTTCCTGCTGCCGCCTGATCTTCGGCGACGCCGATGAAATGCCGGGCCTCACGGTCGACCGCTACAACGACGTCCTCGTTTCCCAGGCCCTCTGCTACGGCATGGACCAGGTCAAACCCATTATCTTCAAGGCCCTCGTCGACGAACTGGCCGCCATGGGCGTCACGATCCGCGGCATTTACGAACGGAACGACGTCAAAGTCCGCGAACTGGACGGCATGGAACAGTACAAAGGCTGGTATGAAGCGCCGTTCCTGCCGCAGCCGGGCAGCGTCCTGACGACGATCGACGAAAACGGCATCCTCTACGACGTAGACGTCGAAAACGGCCAGAAGACGGGCTTTTTCCTTGACCAGAAGTACAACCGCCTGGCCGTCGCCAAAATCGCCGCGGGCAAACACGTCCTCGACTGTTTCACGCACACCGGCGCTTTCGCCCTCAATGCTGCCAAAGGCGGGGCAGCCAGCGTCACGGCCGTCGATATTTCCCAGGAAGCCGTCGACATGACGAACGAAAACATCCGCCGCAACGGCCTGGAAGACGTCGTCACGGCCAAACAGGCCAACGTCTTTGACCTCCTCACGGAAATGGCCGAAGAAAAGAACCACGACTACGACTTCATCATCCTCGACCCGCCGGCTTTTACCAAATCCGGTCACACCGTGCGCAACGCCATGCGGGGCTACAAGGAAATCAACCTCAAAGCCATGAAGCTCCTGCCGCGCGGCGGCTACCTCGCCACCTGCTCGTGCTCGCACTTCATGCGCGACGACCTCTTCCGCAAAATGCTCCACGATGCCGCCAAAGACGCCGGCGTCCACCTGCGCCAGATCGAAGGCCGCCAACAGTCCCCGGACCATCCCATCCTCTGGAACGTCCCGGAAACAGACTATTTGAAATTCTACCTGTTCCAGGTGGTATGAGTTTGATGTTTGATGTAAAAAAAGGCTTACCGCATAAGCGGCAAGCCTTTTTTTACATCAAACTTCAAACTTTTCTTTTGGTGCGAGTGGAGGGACTTGAACCCTCACGCCGTGAGGCGCCAGATCCTAAGTCTGGTGCGTCTGCCATTCCGCCACACTCGCAGGTACTTTTTCATTTTATCACGTTTTCCACTTGTTGGTCAAACTATTTCGCAACTATGCACGTTCAAAAAATCACAATATTCTCAAATACTATAGAAATGCTATTGGCAAGGGCCTTCAAATATGATATACTACGCGTGACACATGAGGCAGGTTCATTGAAGCGCCGGATTGGTACCGGAAACGGGCGGATACTGGCGCGGACCGGCCGTGTTTTTATGTCTTCATGGATTTTCCATGGGACAGTTTGTATTGCGACTTGTATCTTGCGAAAGAGCGAGAACGGAGGAAAAAAACAATGTCCAAACAGAACGCAGCAGACGTCATGCCGGCACAGCACACGTTTTTATCGGTTCGTCAGTTGACAGTAGCCGCTTTTTTGTCGGCCATTACGATTTTCTTAGGTCTTACGGGTTATGGCTTCATCCCGCTGGTCATTATGAATGCGACGATCCTGCACATCCCTACGATTATCGGCAGCCTGACGGCAGGCCGCAAAGTAGGCATGATTGTCGGCTTCATGTTCGGCATTTTTTCTTTTATTCGTTCCTTACAGGCACCGAGTGCCCTCTTGATGTTCGCTGTTCAGTATAATGTCGGCGCCGATGCGTTCATCTGCATCGTACCGCGCATCCTCATCGGCCTCATCGCCTTTGAACTTTACCGCCGCCTGAAGATCCGCGAAGTATGGCGCGTGGCCATCACGGCTGTCGTCACGACGGTCTGCCACACGATCCTCTTCCTCGGTTCCTTCACGGCCATCGTCGGCTCTGCCTATGCCGCATCCCAGGGCATTCCCTTCTCGAATGTCATCAACATCATGCTCGGCATCACGGCTGTCAACGGCATCCCCGAAGCCGTCGTCTCCGGTCTGATCATCACGCCTGTCGTCATGGCCCTGCACCGCGCCGGACTGAAAGTCGCGTGAACAGCGTAGGGGTCGCCGTGTGGGCGACCCGGGCGAATCCTGTGAATCACCTGTCTTGCATAGGGTTGGTTTTTCGCCAAACGCCAAACGAACTACGAAAAAAGGAGCTGTCGCTCATGCGGCAGCTCCTTTTTAAATTATTTAATGCGAAATTACGCGTGATGTGATAGAATAAGCAATGATGACTGTTTTGTAAAGCAGAATATGCGAAAGGAATAGAAAGGATTTGTTATGGCTTCGATTTTTTCTCCATTAACTAAGAATATAGGGATTGATTTAGGGACGTCTACGACCCAGGTCTATGTGGAGGGCCGGGGCATCGTCCTCTCGGAACCTTCGGTCATGGCGACGGATGAACGGAACAGCAAGATGATTGCTGTCGGCCGGGCCGCTGAAGACCTCTTGTCCCGTTCGCCGGAAACGGTTAAGCTCCACCGGCCGCTCGTCCACGGCGTCATCGCCGATTACAGCGTCACCCGCACGATGCTGGGCTACATCCTCAGCAAATGCGTCCGCAGCGTCCAGCGCCTGCGCATCATGATTGGCGTGCCCTCGGCAGCGTCGAATGTCGAAAAACGGGCTGTCATGGAAGCCGTCTATCAGGCTGGCGCCAAGGAAGCCTTCCTCATCGAAACGGCAGCGGCAGCGGCGCTTGGCGTCAATCTGCCCGTTTATGATCCGGTCGGCAATATGGTCGTCGACATCGGCGGCGGCACGACGAATGTCGCTATGCTTTCCCTGGGCGGCATCGTCGTCTCCAAGTCGCTCCATCTGGGCAGCCTCGATTTCAACGCAGCCATCAAGGACTATCTGCGTTATCAGTACGATATCGTCACCGATGACGATACGATCGAAGAAATGAAAGTGACCAACGGCTCGGCCGTCCTGCCCCTGGAAGACCGGGGCTACTACTTCATGGGCCGCGGCCTCGACGACGGACTGCAGCGGGAAATGGCCGTCAAGTCCAGTGAACTCTATCACGTCATCGGCAAGCCCCTCGTGAAGATCCTCGACCTGGTCAAAGACGTGCTCCGCGAAACGCCGCCGGAACTGGCAGCAGACATCATGGAACACGGTATCGTCCTTACAGGCGGCGGCGCCAAGCTGCACGGCATGGATCAGCTCTTCACGCAGGAACTGGGCGTCCCCGTCACCGTCGCACCGGACCCGGAACTGGCCGTTGCCAAGGGCACGGGCATCGCCGTGGCAGATCGTGATAAGTTGTCGGCCCTCATTGAAGGGGCTCAGCGTATATATAGGAGGAGATTTTAAAATTGTTTTCGTTCGGTAAAAGAAGCGTCGTCTTCGTACTCATCTTATTCATCGTCATTGCCCTCTTTGGCTGGGCCTGGCGCCAGCGCGACTCCCTGCCGTTCATCACGAAGCCCCTGGTGGCTATCGTGTCGCCTTTTGAATACGGTGCCAGCCGTATCATGGAGTCCCTGACTTCGAGCATCCATATCGTCGACGTCAGCCTGAAGAACCGCATTGAATGGGAATCGCTGGAAAAAGAAAATGCCGACCTCAAGAGCCGGACTGTCGACTACGATGAAGTCGTAGCCGAAAACGAACGCCTGCGGGCGCTCCTCGATTTCAAGAAATCCCATAATCAGTACCAGCTCCTGGCCGGTTCCGTCATCTCCCGTGACTACGGCACTTGGACCAATACGATGATCATCGACGTCGGCAGTGCCGAAGGCGTCGATAAGGACATGCCGGTCATCACGCCGAGCGGCGTCGTCGGCTTCATCAGCGATGTCTATCCGCATTCGTCCCGCGTCCAGCTCCTGACGGACCCGCGCACCAGCATCGGTGCCATCGTCCAGCGGCCGGAATCGCGTGTTTCCTCTGTCGTCCGCGGCAACGGCAACGTACCGACGGAACCGCAGTTCGTAAATATCGCCAAAGATGCGGATATCCTCGAAGGGGATACACTGGTTACGTCGGGCTTCGGTTCGATTTATCCGAAGGGCCTCTTCATCGGGACCATCGTCTCAATCCATCAGAATGAAAATGATTTCGTAAAATATGCCGTCATTCGTCCGTCCGTCGATTTCTCCAAACTGGAAGAAGTCTTCGTCATCCTGAAGTCGTCTGACACCGGTTCTTATGAAAAACCGGATGTCACGCCGAAACTCGTACCGCAGACGAATCGCGACAAAGTCGAAGGAATCAAAGGAGCTGCGGCCTTATGAAGAAACTGAACTGTATCATGACAGCCTTCATCGTCTTCGTCCTGCAGGCGGCAATCCTGCCGTTCATGTTTAACGGTGTGAGCCAGCCTAATCTGATCTTTGTCTTCGTCGTCCTCATGGCCCTCCATCACGGCCAGCGCATCGGCATTATTACCGCCTTGTTGGGCGGTTTTTGCCAGGACGTCATCATCGGCAATTTCTTTGGGCTCCATTTGCTCGTCTATTTGCTCATTGCCATCGTCTGCAGCTATCTCGGCCGCGACATCGATAAGGACCAATGGGTCCTGACGCTGCTCATCGTCCTCGTCGCGACGGAAGTGAATCTGGCCCTGACGTGCGGCTTCCTTTTCCTCGCCGGCCAGTACATCAATGTCGCAGCGTACCTCATTGAATTCAGCATACCTATGCTTGTTTATCACGGAATCCTGGCCCTGCCGGTCGACCACATCGTCTGGCATTTGCGGCGCGACGACGCCTTTTATGGCTTTCCGGGCTATCGCTGGTAAATAAAGGAGAGTTAGTTACATGCTTGAAGCGTTATTGAAAAAGAAGAATCAAGATGGCCGTTTCCGGTACCTCTACTGGATCGTCATTGTGATTTTCATTGTCCTCATCAGCCGGCTCGTCTATCTGCAGCTCTTCGCCGGCGAATATTACCATACCCTGGCTGATGGGAACCGCCTGCGCGCGATTCCTATCGCTGCCATGCGCGGCATCATGTATGACCGCAACGGTCAGATCCTCGTCGGCTCGCGTCCGAGCTTCATGGCGACTTACGTGCCGCCTAAGGAAGGCATGAGTGATGAAGAGCTGACCAAGCTGGCCGGCATCCTCAACGTGCCGGAAGATGAGCTGCGGGAAAAAGTCCAGAAAGTAAAGAGTTCCTACGTGCCGACGGTCCTGGCCAACGATTTGACGCAGGACGTGGTCACGAAAATCGAAGAACAGCGCAATGATTTGCCCGGTGTCTCTGTCGACGTCCAGCCAATCCGCTATTATCCGTATAAGATGATGGCCGCTCAGGTCTTCGGCTACGTCGGCCAGATCGACGAAGAAGACGAAAAGCGCCTGAAAGGGCAGGAAGGCGTCTCCAACATCACCCAGATCGGCCGCGCCGGCCTGGAAGCGTACTATGACGACCTCCTGCGCGGCAAAGACGGCGGCCGTCAGGTCGAAGTCGATGCTGCAGGCAGCCCGGTCAAGGAAATGGAACGCAAGGAACCTGTCGCCGGCCACAACATGCATCTGACCATCGACCTCTATTTGCAGCAGGCGACGGAACGTGCTATGGAACGGCAGATTGCCAACGGCATCGGTACGCACGGCATTGCTGCCGTCGCTATCGACCCGAATACGGGCGCTGTCCTGGCCATGGCCAGCCGTCCGGCTTACGACCCGAACTGGTTCACGCGGGGCATTACGGCCAAGGAATGGTCCCTGATCAACGACAACCCGGACCACCCCATGGAAAACCGCGTCATTGCTGGTGAATATCCGCCGGGCTCTACGTTTAAGCTGATCACCGGCTCGGCCGCCCTGGAACTGAAGAAAGTCACGCCGGACGAAATGATCTTCGACAGCGGCCGCCACTGGCTCGTTGACATGCGCAACGCCGGCGGCGAAGCCCTGGGCTGGATCAACTTCGTCGAAGCCCTGGCCAAGTCCGATAACGTCTATTTCTACGAAATGGGCCGCCGCGTCGGCATCGACGAATTGGCGAAATACGCCCGCATGTTCGGCATGGGCAAGAAGACTGGCATCGCCCTGCGCGGCGAAGCACCGGGCCTCGTTGCCAGTGCGGAATACAAGAAAAAGAATTTCCACGATGAATGGTACCTCGGCGATACGTTCAACTCCGCTATCGGCCAGGGCTTCCAGCTGGTTACGCCGCTCCAGGCCGCGATGATCGTCAGTGAAGTCGCCAACGGCGG
>URLP01000040.1 GCA_900548635.1 uncultured Megasphaera sp. | reverse complement strand
TGTAGGGGCTCGCATGTGGCGAGCCCGCGTGAATCCTGTGCATAGCCTGTTGCATGATACAGAAAGGATAGTAAATGAAAGTCTGGCATATTGTTCCTAAAAATGAAATCCTGATTCCTATGGACGGCGGCAAGTCCGTGACGGTGGCTTCGATTGCGGCCAATTTGGCGGCCCATTCCTGGCAGGTCCGCACGGAATCGCCTTATGCCGTCGGCGATATGGACCTTTTGCGCGACCGGGTCAGCCGCAGGCTGGGCCTGGACGGGACCGTCGAAGTCGTGCACAAGGTGACGTCTGTCTTCCACGGCGGCGATATGTCCCTGGCCGTGCCGGAAAACGACCCCCTGCGCCAGGTGGCGGATATTTCCACGGACGACCTGGAAGGCTACGATATCCCGCACGAAGACTGCTATGACAGCATTTACGACGTCGACGACGAACTCTACGCCGATGAAGACTATAAGAAGGCCTGTCAGTCGGCGGCCAAGGGCGACGCCGCTCCCAAGAGCAGCGGCAAGTCCGGCGGCACGAAGACCGGTTCGGACAGCCGCGTCTGGATGGGCCGGGCTTTTGGCGGCGACGCCGTGCCCATCAACGGTGTCCTCGGTGAAGAACAGAACGACGTCATCCTCAAGGGCAAGATTGTCAAGGTCGAATTCCGGGAACTGAAATCGAAGCGCATCCTCCTGACTTTCCAGATGGCGGACAGCACGAACGGAATTTCGGCCAAGAAGTTCCTCGACGTCAGTAACCAGGGAAATGGCGGCAAGTTCCGCCGCAAGAACACGCTCACGCCGGAAGAATACGACAACCTCGTGAAGAAGCTGAAGCCCGGCGCCTATGTCCGGGTCCACGGCAATATCCAGTACGACAACTACCAGAACGACTACGTTCTCATGGCCTATGACCTGATGGAATCGGACGGCGGTGTCGTCGAACGGGAAGACCATAATCCGACGCCGCGCGTAGAACTGCACCTGCATACGGTGATGAGCGACATGGATGCCCTGATTACGGTCAAGCAGCTCATCAAGACCATCAAGAAGTGGGGCCATCCGGCCGTCGCCGTCACGGACCACGGCGTCGTCCAGTCCTTCCCGCTCCTGCAGGAAATCTCGACGGATAAGACGAACAACGTCAAGGTCATTTACGGCATGGAAGGCTATCTCTTCGACGATAAGATCGACCAGTCGTACCACATCATCATTTTGGCCAAGAACCAGATCGGCATCCGCAATCTCTACAAATTGGTCAGCATTTCCCATTTGAAATACATCTACCGCGGCCGGCCGCGCATCCCGAGAGCGGTCCTTTCGGAATACCGCGAAGGTCTGATCCTCGGCTCGGCCTGTGAAGCAGGGGAACTGGTCCGCTCTATGGTCCAGAAGAAGCTGCCTTACGAAGAGCTGAAGAAAATCGCCTCTTTCTATGATTATCTGGAAATCCAGCCCCTGACGAACAACGGCTTCCTCGTCCGCGAAGGCTTCGTGCCCGACGAAGAAGGCCTGCGCGACATCAACCGCACGATCCTCAAGATCGGCGACGACCTGGGCAAGATGACCGTGGCCACCTGCGACGCTCATTTCATGAATCCGGAAGATAAGATCTACCGGGAAATCCTGATGACCGGCAAGGGCTTCAAGGATGCGGAATTCCAGCCGGACCTCTACCTGCGCACAACCGATGAGATGCTGGAAGAATTTTCCTATCTCGGCGAGGAACGGGCGCGGGAAGTCGTGATCACCAACCCGAACAAGATCAACGAGATGATTGCCGACTGCCGGCCGGTACCGAAGGAAACGCTTTATTTCCCGCAGATCGCCGGCTCTTCGGAAGCCCTGAAGAACATGTGCTACAAGAAGGCCCATGAAATCTACGGCGACCCTTTGCCGAAAATCGTCGAAGACCGCCTGGAAGAAGAATTCACGTCCATCCTGGGCCACGGCTTCGGCGTCCTCTATTACATCGCCCACAAGCTGGTCAAGCACTCCAACGAAGACGGCTACCTCGTCGGTTCGCGTGGTTCTGTCGGCTCGTCTTTCGTAGCGACCATGTCGGACATTACGGAAGTCAACCCCCTGCCGCCGCACTACGTCTGCCCGAAGTGCCAGTGGAGCGAATTCTTTACGCACGGCGAAGTGGGCGGCGGTTTCGACCTGCCCGACAAGACCTGCCCGAAGTGCGGCACGCCGCTTCACAAGAACGGCCACAATATCCCGTTCGCCATCTTCCTCGGCTTCGACGGCGACAAGGTTCCGGATATCGACCTCAACTTCTCCGGTGAATACCATCCGAAGGCCCATAAATATACGGAAGAACTTTTCGGTAAGGACAACGTCTTCCGCGCCGGTACGATCGGCGCCGTCAAGGACAAGACGGCTTACGGCTACGTCATGAAGTGGGCCGAAGCGAAGGGCATCAAGGTCAACGATGCCTACGTCAACAGTCTGGTTGCCGGCTGCACGGGCATCAAGAATACGACGGGCCAGCATCCGGGCGGCGTCATGGTTATCCCCCGCGATATGGACGTCCACCATTTCACGCCCGTCCAGTATCCGGCCAACAAGAAGGACAGCGGCATCATTACGACTCACTTCGATTACCATTCCATCGAAGGCCGCCTGGTCAAGCTCGATATCCTCGGTCATGATGATCCGACGGTCATCCGCATGCTCGAAGACATGACAGGCATCAAGGCGACGACGATCCCCTTCGACGACCCGGCGACGCTCAGCCTCTTCAGCTCGACTAAGGCTCTCGGCGTGACGCCGGAAGAACTGGGCTCGAAAGTCGGTAGCCTGGGTATCCCGGAATTCGGCACGACTTTCGTCCGCCAGATGCTCGTCGATACGAAGCCCAAGACCTTTTCGGAATTGGTCCGCATCTCCGGGTTTTCCCACGGGACGGACGTCTGGCTGAACAACGCCCAGGACTTGATCACTTCCGGCACGGTGCCCCTGAAGGAAGCCGTCTCGACGCGTGACGACATCATGAACTATCTGATTCAGCACGGCATCAAGCCGAAGACGAGCTTCAAGGTCATGGAAAATGTCCGTAAGGGCAAGGGCATCGACAAGCTCAATAAACTGGGCCAGAAGACGACGGACTACGAAGGGGAACTGAAAGCCGGCCACATCCCGCAGTGGTTCATCGATTCGTGCCACAAGATCGGCTACCTCTTCCCGCGTGCCCACGCCGTGGCCTACGTCATGATGGCTTTCCGCATCGCCTGGTACAAGATCAACCAGCCTCTCGCGTACTACTGCGCTTTCTTCACGATCCGTGCCAAGGCCTTCAAGCTTTCGGCCATGATCCACGGCCTGGAAGGGCAGGAACGGGCCATGAAGGAAATCGCCGCCAAGGGCAAGAGCGCCTCGAAAATCGAACAGGACCTCTATTCGGCCCTGGAACTGGCCAAGGAAATGAGCCTGCGCGGCTTTTCCTTCATGAATGTCGACATCAACCGTTCGGCAGCGACGAAGTTCACCATCTGCGACGGTAAGATCCTGCCGCCCTTCACGGCCATCGACGGCCTCGGGGCCAACGTCGCCGAACAGATCGTCGCCGCCCGCAAGGAAGCGCCTTTCAGCTCCAAAGCGGACCTCAAGATGCGCGGCAAAGTCTCCCAGTCCCTGATCGACGTCATGAGTCAGGAAGGCTGCCTCGGCGACCTGCCCGAAGACGAACAGATCGATTTATTTGCCATGTAGTTGCCTTTCTTATCATCATGCCTTATAATATTTTTAGTGTTTAACAGACTAAAGTAATCTGTCGCAGAAAGAGGGTAATTTCCATGGCAGTCAATGAAAAATTGCGGGACCATTTGCACGACCAGCTGTTTCGTGCTATTTTAGAGTTGAAGAATGTCGACGAATGCTACGAATTCTTTGAAGACCTTTGTACGATTCAGGAAATGAAGGCCATCTCGGCCCGCCTGGAAGTGGCGCGCATGCTCAAGGCCGGCGATATCTACGAAGACATCGTCCGCAAGACCGGCGCCAGCACGGCGACCATCAGCCGCATCAAGCGCTGCCTGGTCTACGGCAGCGGCGGCTACGAAAAGATCCTCAGCCGCATGGCCGAGAAGGATCCGGATTTCCTGAAGTTATCCAAGTAGGAGGAAAGCCGCTTTTATGAAGGCTAAGATTGATGTCACCATTTTCCACAATGGTGATATGGATATACTGCACGCTTCTATTTATGAAGAGTTGTGGAAAGATTATTGTACGTTTAAGAAACGGGCTGCCATGCAGCAGGAGAAGAAGACCAAGAAAGGGACCTTCCTGGCCCGGCGCTATTACCGGGCGGCCTTACTGTCCCTTTTCGCCTTTTTCGAAGGCGTCCTGAACAGCTGGATCAAGACCATCGTTCAGGAACGGCAGGAATTTACGGGCGTCGAAAGTCAGGATACGCTGAAGAAATGCGACGCCGTCGTGGAATACTGCTTTTTCTGCTCCTATACGAAGCGGCCCGGCACGTTTTGTTCGCTCTACGGCTATATCAACCGCTATGAGCAGCATGACCTGGCCCTGATCGAGCACATCGACGGCCAGACCCTCTCAGGCATCGAAGGGGCAATGGATGAATTTTTCTGCTACGTCGAAGCCGTGACGGGCCTGCAGCGTTTCCCGAAGCCCAATGAATCGACGACAGGCCTGGTCAGCAAGCTCGGCGGCATGGTCAAGGACTGCCGGGGCTGAACGGAAAGGATGTGTTATCCGTGAGTGACAAGTATTACATCGGTTTCGACGCGGGCACGCAGAGCGTCAAGGTCGCCGTCTACGACGACGAACAGCACTGCCTGGCCATGGACACGGCCAAGACCCATCTGGCTTATCCCCATCCGGGCTGGGTCCAGATGGACGTCGACGAATATTACCGCCTCATCAAGCAGTGCATGGCTTCCTGCAGCCGCCAGATGGACGAAAAGGGCTGGGACGTGAAGAAAGTCCGGGTCATCATGGGCGACGGCATCATCTGCGGCATCGCTGGCATCGACGCCGACGGCAACGCCATTACGCCTTTTGTCAACTATCTCGACAGCCGCACGGCCGACGACGTGGAAGCGTTGAAGGCGCTGCACCTCGATATCTGGGGTAAAGAAACGGGCAATGCCGAACCGAACATCATGTTCCCGGCCATGTTCGCCCGCTGGTTCATGAAGCATGTCCCGGCCTGGCAGGAAAAGGGTGTCAAGTTCGTCCACAACTGCCCGTACGTACTCATGCATCTGGCCGGCCTGAAAGGGGAAGACGCCTTCATCGACTGGGGCGCCATGTCCGGCTGGGGCCTGGGCTATAATGTAGTAAAGAAAGAATGGTCCGATAAGCAGCTCGAGATCCTGGGTATCCCCAGGAAATACCTGCCCCGCATCGTCAAGCCCTGGGACATCATCGGCACGCTCTGTGAAGAAGACGCTATGGAAACGGGCTTCCCCGCAGGCATCCCGATTTGTGCCGGCGCCGGCGATACGATGGAATCCATGATGGGCAGCGGCATCCTCGAAGCGGGCCGCGCCGTCGACGTCGCCGGGACGTGCGCCATGTTCTGTGCCGCCACGAACGGCATCATCCCGCAGCTTTCCGTACCGGGCAGCAACCTGATCTTCAACTCCGGCACCCTGCCGGGGACCTATTTCTACTGGGGCATGGTCCGCACGGGCGGCCTGGCCCTGCGCTGGTTCAAGGACAGCATTGCCCGCGAAGAAGGGGACGACTACTACGCCACCCTCGATGAACTGGCCAAGCGCCATCAGCCCGGCTGCGACGGCGCCCTCTTCATCCCGTACCTGACCGGCGGCAACGGCGACTACCCGAAAGTCCGCGGCACCTTCACGGGCCTGACCCTCGATTCGGACCAGGGCGCCATGTGGCGCTGCGTCCTCGAAGGCATCGGCTATGACTATATGGAAATCACGGACCGCTACCGCAAGGCCGGCATCGACCTGACCCAGCTGACCATCACCGAAGGCGGCAGCCGCGATGCCCTCTGGAACCAGATCAAGGCGGACATGCTCGATACGAAAGTCGTGACCTTGAAAGTTGCCGGCGGCGCCGTCCCGACGAACTGCATCGTCGCCGCCTATGCCGCCGGTGACGTGCCGGACCTCAAACAGGCCCTGCAGCGCCAGTTAGAAGTCAAAGCTACGTACCTGCCCGACGCAGCCAACACGGCCATGTACCGCAAAGGCTACGCCAAACGGGAAGAACTCCTCAAAGCCTTGAATGGGGCGTTGTAAAAGCCTCCCCTGAGAAGGGGAGCTTTTTTTTTGCGATGCCTCAGCGAGCCGGTCCTGTTTCTATAAACTGAAAACTACAAACTGCAAACGATATTCCTGCAGGGAATATCGTTAAATACCCTATGTGAAAAGTAGAGCTATCTCCTATACCGTAAGTTCATAATATCACGTACACCTATGATGTATTTATATTGAAAAATGCAAACAAGTAATTTGACTTTTAAATCATTGCACAAAATGCATGTCATAAATGTGAAAAATTGAAAAAAGTGTCGTTTTTTAGTGGATTTTTCTGGCAAATGTGATATACTATCAGTGTAAGCAGTGAATCTTATTTAGAACGTGCGTGATTTTTTTTAGGAGAATCTAGTGAAAAAAATCACGCGACGAAGGAGGAGTTAAACATGAGTAAAGTAATGGTTATTGGCGCAGGTACAATGGGTTCCGGTATTGCACAGGTTTTCGCAACGCACGGCTGGGACGTCGTCTTGAACGATATTAAAGACGAATTCGTCGCTGGCGGCAAAGCTAAAATCGAAAAACAGCTGACCAAACAGGTCTCCAAAGGCAAAATGACCCAGGAAGACAAAGACGCAGCTATGGCTCGCGTAACTGGCTTCGTAACCCGCACGGCTGATAACATGAAAGACATCGACCTCGTCGTTGAAGCAGCTATCGAAGACTTGAAGATCAAATCCGCTATCTTCAAAGAACTCGACGAACTCTGCCCGGAACACACGATCCTCGCATCGAACACTTCGTCCCTGGCCATCACTCAGATCGGCGCAGCTACGAAACGCCCGGACAAAGTCATCGGCATGCACTTCTTCAACCCGGCTCCTGTTATGAAACTGATTGAAGTCATCAAAGGCATCGCTACGTCGGAAGAAACGTACGAAAAGATCGACAAACTCTCGAAAGACCTCGGCAAAACTCCGGTCAAAGTTAACGACTTCCCGGGCTTCGCTGGCAACCGTATCGTCATCCCGATGCTGAACGAAGCTATCCAGGCTTTGATGGAAGGTGTTGCTTCCAAAGAAGATATCGATAACGTCTGCAAACTCGGCTTCAACCATCCGATGGGACCTCTGGCTCTCTGCGACCTTATCGGTAACGACGTTGTTCTCCATGTCATGGAAGTCCTCTATGACGGCTTCGGCGATCCGAAATATCGTCCGTGCGCATTGCTCAAGAAATATGTCCAGGCTGGTTACCTCGGCCGTAAGACTGGCAAAGGCTTCTACGACTACACGAAATAAGCGGCTCTTCAGCTAACCGAATACGGGGCGTGACAGTTCACACCCCGTATTATTTTTACAATCTCATCTGCATAAAAGCATTTTGTCCGCATCATCCTGAAGGGGGCGGTCCGGAGGGATGGATCCATTTTGGACGGACAAAGGCTTTCTATACTATTTCTATACTATAATTATATGTCTAGGAGGTTTTTCTCATGGATTATCAGAACATTATCTTTGCTGTAGAAGATGGTATTGCAACGATTACGATCAATCGTCCGAAGGCTCTGAACGCTTTGAACCAGGCTACGGTTACGGAATTGAAAGACGTCGTTGAAAAGATTGCAGCCGACAAGGCTATCAAAGTCGTCATCATCACCGGTGCAGGCCAGAAATCCTTCGTTGCCGGCGCAGACATCAAAGAAATGGCTTCCAAGAACGCAGCTGAAGGCCGCGAATGGGGCCAGTTCGGTCAGGGCGTCTTCACGGAAATCGAAAACCTGCCGCAGCCTGTTATCGCAGCTATCAACGGCTTCGCTCTCGGCGGCGGCTGCGAACTCTCCTGCGCATGCGACATCCGCTATGCATCGGAAAACGCTAAATTCGGTCAGCCGGAAGTCGGCCTCGGCATTACACCGGGCTTCGGCGGCACACAGCGCCTCACTCGTACGGTCGGCCGCGGCCACGCTAAAGAACTCATCTACACGGGCGGCATGATTGACGCTGAAAAAGCAAAAGCTATCGGCCTCGTCAACGAAGTTGTTCCTCAGGAAGAACTCATCCCGGCTGTTACAAAACTGGCTAAGAAGATTGCTAAAAACGCTCCGATTGCAGTCCAGCTCTCCAAAGCTGCCATCAACCGCGGCATCAACTGCGACGTTGTTACGGGCATCGCTTACGAAGCTGAAGTCTTCGGTCTCTGCTTCTCCACAGCTGACCAGAAGGAAGGCATGGCTGCTTTCTGCGAAAAACGTAAAGCAACTTTCGAAGGCAAATAATTCCATTTGTTTGACTCCTAATACAGAAAAAGGGCTGTCGCATAAGCGGCAGCCCTTTTTCGTGGTTCGTGGCCATTTGGCGTCTCGGGTGACCCCTGCGGTACATAGCGGGCGGCCGATTAGGGCCGCCCCTACGGCATCACATACAGGCGATAATAATATGCGTGGTTTTACCCGCGACGTAGGGGACGCCATAATCGGCGTCCCGCTGCGAATCCTGTGCATAGCCGGAATTTATGACGAATGGCACATGGTCGTAATAGAATCATGAGTTTCAGGATGCGCAGCATCCATCTGAGTCCGAGCGGACGGCGGCGCCGCAAGGCGCCTTACTTTGAACTGTAACAAGACGGTAACTCTTTTCACGGCCAAAAGTGCTATAATGAATTGCAAAAAAATTTCAATACGAGGTGACTTTTGATGAAAGGTAAGACGATTTCAGCGATGGCGGCTTTTTGCTGCCTACTTAGTTTGACAGCAAATGTTTTTGCTGCGGCACCGGCGGACCGTGCCCACGTACAGACGGCAGCGGCGTCGTCCGTCCGCGATGTGACGGCCCTCTGCACGCCTTACAGCGACGGCGAAGGCGTCTCGGCCGTGGCTCTCCATTATCCGAAGGATATCGATGCCAGCCGCCTGCAGACGTCAGACTTCAGCGTAGCCGGCAGGACCGTCGATAAAGTATATACCAACGATGCTCCGGCAGAAGCGGCGGCCGGGAAGAAGGGCCCGTACGTCATCGTCAGCCTGGCTCACGCAGCGACGCCTTTGCCCGCAGCAGGCCAGCAGGGGAGCAGGCCTAAAGATGACGGTAATAAGAAGGATGACAAGGGCGGTGCCCTGAGCGGCGGCGATGCGCCTATGTTCTCGGACCGCAAGGCACCGGATCTGAGCGTCTCCGTCAGCCAGAGCGGCACGGTCTACGCCCTGGACGGTACGGCGTACGCGCCGAACTCGGCGGCCCGCAGCGCCGATAAGACCGTCGACCCGGTCATCGATTCCTTTAAGACATATATTTATAAGGACCCGGCCACGGGTTATGAAATGCCTTATAATATTTACCTGCCCGCCGGCTATGATCAAGACAAGGCCAAGACCTACCCCATGGTCGTCTTCATTGCCGACGCCAGCGCCGACATCAACGACCCGAAGGCCGTCCTCTATCAGGGTAACGGCGCCACCGTCTGGGCGGCGCCGGCCGAACAGGCCAAGCATCCGGCCATCGTCCTGGCACCGCAGTATACGGAAGACCTCATCCGCTCCATCGGCATGATGACCACGGACACGCATCAGTGGACGAAGGGCCTCAGCCTCGTCACGGACCTGATCATGGACGTCCGCGATCGTTACCGCGTCGACAAGGACCGCATCTACGGCACGGGCCAGTCCCAGGGCGGCATGGCCAACATCGCCATCAGCGATAAATACCCGCAGCTCTTCGCTGCCCAGTACCTCGTAGCCTGCCAGTGGGATACGCAGGAAATGGAAGCCCTCAAGGACAAGAAGCTCTGGATCACCGTCTGCCAGGGCGATACGAAGGCCTTCCCGGGCATGAACGAAGCGACGGCCCTCTGGGAAAAGGACGGTGCCACGGTGGCCCGCAGCAAGATGTGGGACAGCACGGGCGGCACGAATGTCTTTGAACAGATGATGAAAGTCATGAAGGACCAGGACGCACCCATCAACTACACGGTCTTCCAGAACGGCAATCATATGTATACCTGGACCTTTGCCTACAACATCGAAGGCATCCGGGACTGGATTTTCGAGCAAAAACTTTGACTTTTTTGACTTTTTGACTTATATTCCCTTGACAAAGTCAGAGTCCCATGCTATCTTATATATAGTCTTAGAAGTCAAATAGTCAGACTGCTGAGAATAGTCAAATGAGCAGAAGGTGAGCACAATGAATTTGGATGCACGAAAACAAAAAATACTGCAGGCCATTATTCAGGATTATATCTCCTCTGCTGAACCTGTCGGGTCAAGAACAATCGCCCGCAAGTATGACTTAGGCGTCAGCGCCGCGACGATCCGCAATGAAATGTTCGACTTGGAAATGATGGGTTATCTCGATCAGCCGCACACCTCAGCCGGCCGCGTCCCTTCCCTGAAGGGCTACCGCTTCTATGTCGACTGCCTCCTTGAACCGACGAAAATCACGGACGGGGAAAAGAAGTTCGTCGAAAACTGGTTCCAGGACAAAGTGAGCAGCGTCGATGAAATCTTCCAGTCGACAGCCAAGCTCCTGGCGAGGATCACGCACAATGTGACCCTGGTCATGGCTTCGCAGCGGCTCAATTCCAAGCTGAAGTACATCCGCTTCTTACCTCTTGATGACCGCCGCGCCATCATGATCGTCGTCACCGACACGGGGCAGGTCGAGAACTGCATTTACCCGAAACCCGCCGGTGCCGATATGGAGGATCTCAACCTCATCGCCCAGAAGCTGACCAACTACCTGCACGGCAGGCCCATGGCCAGTATCGATGAGAAGACCATCGAAGCCTTTCATGAAAGCATCGTCGATGACGTCGAATTGTACCGTCTGGCTTTTCGCTCCATGGAACGGGCCTTCCAGCGGGAAGAGCAGTTCTACAAGGGCGGGACTATGGAGCTCCTCAACAAACCGGAGTTCAAAGATGTCGACAAGGCCAAGAGCCTCTTTACGATGCTCGAGGAAGAAGATGTCGTCGCCAATCTCCTTCATGACGAAGGAGAGGGCAAGGCCGTCACGGTCCGCATCGGCGAAGAAGCAAAGCTTGCGCCGATCAACGACTGCAGCATCATCGAAGCGACCTTCACGGACCACGATGTCGTCCTCGGCAAGCTGGCCGTCTTAGGACCGGCCCGTATGGAGTACGCCAAGATCATCGGCCTCTTGGATTTCATGAAACAGCATATGACACGTATGCTGGCGCATTACCGCGACGATAAGTAAGGAGGTTTACCCATAGATATGAGTACGAAAGAAACGAACGAAGAAAAAGCGAAAGAAACAGTACTTGAAAAAGACGCTGAAAAGGTCGCCGAAGACGCAGCCAAAGAACAGGAAAGCACAGCTGCGGCAGATGATGGCGCTGATAAAGCACCGGATGCCAATGACGAAGCGGTGAAAGCCGCCGCTGCCAAAGCAGAAAAGCTCCAGCAGCAGTTCGTCCGCCTGCAGGCTGATTTTGCCAATTATAAAAAGCGCACAGCCGCTGAAAAGCTCCAGATATCGGAAGTCGTCAAGATGGACGTCCTCTCGGGTATCCTGCCGGTCATCGATAATTTCGAACGGGCCCTCAAGGTACCGCAGGACAAAGTCGCAGACGACGTCAAATCCTTTATCGACGGCTATGAAATGATTTACAAACAGCTCCTGGGCGTCCTCGAAAAGGAAGGGGTCACGAAGATCGATGCCGTCGGCAAACCGTTCGACCCCAATTACCATCAGGCCGTCATGCGCGTGCCCAGTGATGAATACGATGACGATGTCGTCGTCGAAGTCCTCCAGGAAGGCTATCTCCTGGGAGACAAGACACTGCGCCCGGCCATGGTTAAAGTTGCATTTAACGGTTAATCACATCGTTTGGAATAAGATTGGAGGAATCTTTTATGAGTAAAGTTATTGGTATTGACTTAGGTACAACGAACTCCGTAGTTGCCGTTATGGAAGGCGGCGAACCTACGGTCATCACGAACGCTGAAGGCTCTCGTCTGACCCCGTCTGTCGTCGGCTTCTCCAAGACCGGCGAACGCCTCGTCGGCCAGCTGGCAAAACGTCAGGCCGTATCCAATCCGGAAAACACCATTTCGTCCATTAAACGCCACATGGGTGAAAACTACACCGTAGACATCCAGGGCAAGAAATACACACCGCAGGAAATCTCCGCCATGATCCTTCAGAAATTGAAGGAAGACGCTGAAAGCTACCTCGGCGAAAAAGTAACCCAGGCCGTCATCACGGTACCGGCTTACTTCAACGACGGCCAGCGTCAGGCTACGAAAGACGCCGGCAAGATCGCCGGTCTCGATGTCCTGCGTATCGTCAACGAACCGACGGCAGCCGCCCTTGCTTACGGCCTCGATAAAGGCGGCGACGGCAAGATCCTGGTCTTCGACCTCGGCGGCGGCACCTTCGATGTCTCCATCCTCGAACTCGGCGACGGCGTCTTCGAAGTTAAATCCACCAACGGCAACACGCACCTCGGCGGCGATGACTTCGATAATGCCATCATGAACTGGATGGTCGAAGAATTCAAGAAAGAAAACGGCATCGACCTCTCGCAGGATAAGATGGCCGAACAGCGCCTCAAAGAAGCAGCTGAAAAAGCAAAGATCGAATTGTCTACGGTTCTCTCGACGGATATCAGCCTTCCCTTCATCACAGCTGATGCCAACGGCCCGAAACATTTGAACATGACCTTGACGCGTGCGAAATTCAATGAATTGACGGAAGACCTCGTCCAGGCTACGATGGGCCCGGTCCGCAAAGCCATCGCTGACTCCGGTCTCTCCATCGACGAAATCGACAAAGTCATCCTCGTCGGCGGTTCCAGTCGTATCCCGGCCGTCCAGGACGCTATCAAGAACGAACTCCATAAAGAACCGAGCAAAGGCGTCAACCCGGATGAATGCGTTGCTATCGGCGCCGCTATCCAGGCCGGTGTCCTCGTCGGCGATGTCAAAGACGTCCTGCTCCTCGATGTTACGCCGCTTTCTCTGGGCATCGAAACCCTCGGCGGTGTCTTCACGAAGATCATCGAC
>URLP01000039.1 GCA_900548635.1 uncultured Megasphaera sp. | reverse complement strand
CCCGCCGGTCGGCGCGTTCTTCTCGACGCTTCCCGACTGCGTGCTCGGCGGCTGCACGGTCATCATGTTCGGCGCCATCATCGTCTCCGCCGGCGTAGCGGCCCTCAACGGCTGGGGCATCATCAAAATCGTCCTCTCCCTGATTATCTCGCCGATTTCCGCCATCATTACAGGCTTTATCATCATGAAGATCATCTTCTTCATCTGTCATTCCCAGAAGCCGGCCAGGGTCAACCTGACAGCCAACAGGCTGCAGGTCATCTCTGCCGCCCTGATGGCTTTCTCTCACGGCTCCAATGATGCTCAGAAATCGATGGGTATCATCACGCTGGCCCTCGTCTCAGGCGGCTTCATCACCAGCCTGGAAGTCCCGGACATCGTCAAGATGCTCTGCGCGCTCTCTATGGCCCTCGGTACCAGCGTCGGCGGCTGGAAAATCATCCGCACTGTCGGCGGCAAGATCTTTAAGATGCATCCCGTCCACGGCTTTGCAGCCGACCTGAACTCGGCCGTCGTTATCTTCTCAGCCACCCTGCTCCACCTGCCCGTATCGACGACGCACGTCGTCTCCGGCTCGATCATGGGTGTCGGCTCGGCACAGCGCGTCAAAGCCGTCCATTGGAGCGTCGCCCGCCAGATGGTCACGGCCTGGGTCATGACCATTCCCTGCACGGCCGTCATGGGTGCGATTTCCTACTTCATTTTGACACACGTATTTTTCTAGGGCACCTGCAGCGCCCGCAGTTCGCAGGCTGGAAAAGACAATCGTTTGTCGTAGGTCGTTCATCGTTCGTCGTTTGTGAATCGGGCTCGCTGACGCATCGCATGTAAAAGCAACCCCTCAGCGCAGCGGCGGAGGGGTTGTTCTTTGCGATGCGTCAGCGAGCTTTTTCCAGACTGCGGACTGCGGACTGCGAACCTGTAAGAATTTTCGATGAACGATCAACGACGAACGTTATTTCACCACAATAATCTGATCTTTCAGTTCGTGTTCGAACTTCAGGCGGTGTGCCTTGGTGTATAAACCGGGCATGCCGCCTGTGTGCATGAGGATGACCTGGCGGCCCAGTTTGATTTTCTTTTCCTTAATCATCGAGAGGACACCGGCGAACATCTTGCCCGTATAGCACGGGTCGAGGAGGATGCCTTCGTGGCGGGCCATGGTGTAAATGGCTTCGCGGACGCGCGGTTCCGGTTCGTTATAACCCTTGCCGATGTAGCCCGTTTCGATGTGGAAATCGCCGTCAAAATCAAAGCCGTATTCTTCTTTGGCCTGCTTGAAGTAGGCCTTTAATTTTTCCATATCGAAAGGCATGACGGCGATGCCGACCAGCTTCAGGTTCGACTGGATGGCTTTCAGGCCGCAGTAAAGACCGAGATAGGTGCCCATACTGCCAACAGCGACATAGACCGTAGCGCTGTCGATCTGCTTTTCTTTCGCCTGGGCGTCGAGTTCGCGGGCGCAGTCCATGTAACCCAAGAGGCCTGTCGTATCACTGCCGCCCATGGGGATAAAATAGACGCGTTCCCCTTTTTTCAATTCGGCAGCCATGACTTTCTTGACCGTTTCTTCGAGCTGCACATCCTGGTCGCGGCCGTCGTCGTGCTTTAAGACGACGCGGGCCCCCAAGATGCCGTCGAGGAGCAGATTGCCGCTCAGTTCGCCGTCACTGTCGCCGACAGCGACGATGATGCATTTCAGGCCGAATTTCGCCGCAATGGCAGCGGTCAGGCGGCCGTGATTGGTCTGGGGTGCCCCGACCGTGACGATCGTCGTCGCCTGGGAGTTCATGGCTTCCATCATCAAATATTCCAGTTTGCGCAGTTTATTGCCGCCGCCGCCAAAAGGCGTCAGGTCATCGCGCTTGATGTAAATTTCGCGGAACAGCTCCTGCGATAAGCCGGACAAGTACTGCAGCGGCGTGGGATTGGAATCTAAAATAGAAAGTTTCGGTTTCATCAGGTGATCCTCCTTTAGTTTTCTCCATCCTATCATATTTTAGCCAAGAAAGGAAGTAAACAACCGTTTACCAGGCTGCGACAATCCCGTCGGCACGCGGTTCCGTACCGCCCATAAGGGTTCCCTTTTCGTCACGCCAGATAATCTGGCCCCGGCCGTAGGTCTGGATATCGTCCTTGACGACGACGTCGTGGCCGCGGCGGCGCAGTTCTTCGATGATCTCAGCCGGCACGGCCCGTTCGATTTCAATCGTCTTGCCGCCGACCCACTGCCAGCGCGGTGCATCGAGAGCTGCCTGGGGATTGAGGTGGTAGTCGATGGTGTTCATCAGGACCTGGAACTGCCCCTGGGGCTGCATGAAGGCGCCCATGACGCCAAAGGGCCCGACAGCCTCTCCGTCTTTCGTCAGAAAGCCCGGGATAATCGTGTGATAAGACTTCTTGCGCGGTCCGACGCAGTTGTCACTGGCCGGATCCATGGAGAAATTATGGCCTCTGTCGCTGAGGGAAATACCGTAGCCCGGCACGACGATGCCCGAGCCGAAGCCATTGTAGTTGCTCTGGATAAAGGATACCATATTGCCTTCGCCGTCAGCGCTACATAAGTAAACAGTGCCGCCGCAGTTTACATCGACGGGCTGCGGCAGCAGGGCCTCATGACCGATGAGGGCGCGCCGCTTGTCAGCATAGGCCTCGGAAAGCCACATATCGACAGACGTCTTCATGAAGCGCGGGTCGGCGATATATTTTTTGCCGTCGCAGAAAGCCAGTTTCATCGCTTCAATCTGACGGTGGAACGATTCCGCATCATCGCGTTTACTGAAGGTAAACTTACGGGCAATATTCAGGGCCATGAGGACGACAAGACCGTGCCCGTTGGGCGGTATTTCCCAGACATCATAGCCTCTGTAATTCGTATGGATCGGTTCGACCCACTGCGGCTGATAGGCCGCCAAATCTTCTTTGCGGAGCAGACCGCCCGTTTCCTGCGACCAGGCAGCGACAGCCTCGGCCAGTTCGCCGTCATAGAGGGCCCGGCACTTCGTATCCCGCAGGATTTCCAGGGACTTCGCTAATTCCGGCAGCTTGAGGATATCGCCGGCCTTAGGCGCTTTTCCGTGCGGGAAGAAGGCGTCGAAGAGGTGTTGGAAGAGAGGCATTCCCTTGTAAGGGGCAAAGACGCGGGCACTGTCGGCCAGCATGGCCGCCAGATTGGGCATGACGGCATAGCCGTCACGGGCATAGGCAATGGCTGGGCCAAAGAGTTCTGCAAAAGGCAGGCGGCCGAAGCGCTCATGGATGGCTGCCCAGGCTGCCGGCGCACCGGGCACCATGACCGGTTCCCAGCCCCGCAGGGGCACTTCCGTGAAGCCGCGGCGCTGCAGTTCGTCCCGTGTCAGCAGCGCCGGCGACCAACCGCTGCCGTTGAGGCCGTACAGTTTCCCCTTGGTCCAGATGAGGGCGAAGGCATCACTGCCCAGACCGTTGCTCGTCGGCTCCAATACAGTCAGACAGATGGCCGCTGCCAGGGCCGCATCAACGGCATTGCCGCCTTGCTTGAGCATATCCAGGCCGGCCTGAGCAGCTAAATGCTGCGACGTACAGACCATCCCCCGGCGCCCGTAAACGACTTCCCGATGCGAGGCGTAGGGATAAACAGAAGCATCGAAATCCATGGCATTCTCCCCTTTTCGAAAAAAATAACAGATACGTTACTATAAGAGTTCGACAAAATTTTTATAAATCCTTTACCGCATCTTCACGAAAGGCCCATTTGCCGCTATAATAGTAATACATCAGTCATTTTTTAAGGTACTCATATTAATAGGTAAGGAGCAGAGCAAGTTGAAACGGTGTATGTTAATCGTCAACCCGACAGCCGGGCGTGAACGGGCAAAATATCATAAGGACAATTTAAGACAGCAGCTGGAAACGATGTTCGATGAAGTGGAACTGCGGGAAACGCAGAAAGCCGGCGATGCGACGGAATGGGCCAAAGAAGCGGCTCAGACCGGTTTCGAGGCTGTATTTTCCATGGGCGGTGACGGGACACTGAATGAAACCATCAACGGTCTGGCCCAGGTCAAAGACAGCGGCATCCATTTCGGCTTCATTCCCCTCGGCACGATCAACGATCTGGCCCGTGCCCTGAATATTCCCCTCCATCCGGAAGAAGCCATTGCCATGCTGCAGCACTGCAAAACCGTCAAAGTCGACATTGCCAAAGCCAATGACCGCTATTTCGTCAACACCATTGCGACCGGCCTCATGCCTGAAGCCGTAGGCCACGTTTCCATTGAACAGAAGACGCGCCTCGGTCCCCTGGCCTATTTTCTGACGGGCATCAAAGCCATGCAGGCCCATAAGACATCGCTCTTTAAAATCACGACGGCTGAAGGCTCGACCATCCACCGTTCGCCGCTCATCGTAGCCATGCTGACCAATTCTGTCGGCAGTTTCCGAAACCTGGCGCCGCAGGCTCGCGTCGATGACGGCAAGATCTGGCTGGGTATCTTCAAGGACTTCAACTACCTGGATTTAATCAAAGTTATCCCGGAATTCTTAGCCGGCCAGCCGCTGACGTCGGAGCTGATGACCTTGAAGACCATGGACCGCGTCCGCATCGAACTCTTGGACGACAGTCATCTTTCGACCAACATGGACGGCGACGAAGGTCCGGGCTTCCCGCTGGATATCCAGGTCCTGCCGTCTTTCTTATCCGTTTACGTCCCGGCGTAAACAAACGCAGAGGAGTATTTACATGTTCATTAAAGGCAACTTTCTCTATACACCGTCGCGGACAGAACTGACAATCCGCGAAAACGAATACGCCCATATCGAAAAGGGCATCATAACGGGCTTCTGCAAAGAAGTGCCGCCGGACAATCAGGAAGAAGTCGTCGACTGCGGCCGGGATATCATCATCCCGGCCTTTGTCGACCTCCATATCCACGCGCCGCAGTACATCAACCGCGGCCTCGGCTTTGACGAAGAGCTCCTGCCCTGGCTGGAAGACTACACCTTCCCGGCAGAAAAGCGCTTTGCCGATCCCGATTTTGCCCGCCGCGTTTACACGGCCTTCGTGCGGCGCCTGAAAGCCGAAGGGACGCTCTGCTTTTCCGCCTTTGCTACGATTCATAAAGAAGCGACATGGCAGCTCATGGAAATCGCCGAAAAAGAAGGCCTCAAGGCCTATATCGGCAAAGTAAACATGGACCGCAACGCGCCGGACTATCTTCTGGAAGACACGGACCAATCCCTGGCCGACACAGAAGAGCTGATCCTGCGCTGCCGTGAAGAGCTGCTGCGCGTCCGCTTCATCGCCACACCGCGCTTTGTCCCGTCGACGACGGAAAAACTGATGACGGGTTTAGGCCGACTCTGCGAAAAATACGACCTGCCTGTCCAGTCCCACCTCTCCGAAAACAGGAACGAAGTCGCCTGGGTCCGCGAACTCCATCCGGACCTGCCGTCGTATACGGCGGTCTACGATGCCTTCGGCCTGCTGCGGCCGCAGCAGACGATCATGGCCCACGCCATTTACTTATCTGCTGAAGAACGGCGTTTACTGAAAAGTAAAGGCATTTACCTGGCACACTGCGCCCAATCCAACGCCAACCTGAGCAGCGGCATCATGCCCCTGCGCTGCAATCTCGAAGAAGGCCTGACCTGCAGCATCGCCAGCGATGTCGCCGCCGGTCATACACCGGCCATGAACAAACAGATTGCCCTGACCATCGAGGTTTCCAAGCTCTATGCCCTGGAACACGAAAAAGAAAAAGCCCTCACCATCGGTGAAGGCTTGTATCTGGCCACCAAAGGACCGGGCCACTTCTACGGCTGTACAGGCAGCTTCGAAAAAGGCTATGCCTTCGACGCCCTGGTCATCCATCTGGAAGACATCGAAGGACTGGAACGGACACCTTTCGAAAAACTGCAGCAGTACATCTACGACGGCGATGACCGCAATATCGTCGCGAGATATGTAAATGGAAAGCGCCTGTAGGCGCTTTTTTCGTTCATCGTAGCTCGTAGGTCGTTCATCGAATATTCCCACAACTGCCTGAAGAGTGCATGTACAATATTCAGGCGGACGCCCCACGTGGGCGCCCCTACCCTGACGGACTGCGGACTGCGGTTATTTCGACGAACGATGAATGGCCTACGATGAACGAAAAAAAGCTGTCGCCTTAAGCGACAGCCTTTTTATTATTCAGCCGTGTACGGCAGAAGTGCGATAGCACGTGCGCGTTTGATAGCAACAGTGAGTTTACGTTGATGTTTAGCGCAAACGCCGGAAATACGGCGCGGCAGGATCTTGCCGCGTTCTGTTGTGAAACGGCGAAGTTTTGCAACGTCTTTGTAATCGATCTGTTCAGCATGATCTACGCAGAAGCTGCATACTTTTCTTCTCGGTTTTCTCGAGCGATCTCTTCTCATGTATATATCCTCCTTCAAGAATTAGAAGGGGTTTGTTGACTCTTTAGAATGGGATTTCTTCATCTGAGCTGGAACCCATGCTGTCAAAGCCGGTCCCCGGTGCAGCCGGTTTCGGCTGCGGTGCACTGGCCTGCGGAGCCGGTGCAGACTGACGATGTTCGGATCCCATCGTCTGGGCAACAAAGTCGCAGACGACTTCCGTGCGATAGCGTTTCTGACCGTCCTGCGTTTCGTAAGAACGAACGGAGATACGGCCCTGAACGAAGACACGGCTGCCTTTGGACAAGTTATTGCCACAGTTTTCCGCCAAATTACCCCAAGCAACACAAGGAATAAAATCAGTTAATTCCCGCGGTTCTGAACTGCCGGCCGGAATATACGACCGCGTGCAGGCCACGGTAAACATAGCGACAGCCCGGCCGGTCTTCGTAAAGCGGATTTCCGGATCACGAGCTAAATTCCCTAATAACTGGACTGAGTTCATACCTTTGCGCCTCCGGTTATTCGTCGATCTTGACGATCAAGTGTTTCAGAATAGTATCGTGGATCTTGATGACACGGTCGATTTCTTTGATGACGTCAGGTTCGCCTTCAAAGTTGATCAGAACGTAGTAGCCATCAGCCTGTTTTTTAACAGGGTATGCGAGATGACGTTTACCCCAGCGATCTACCTTTTCGATTTTGCAGCCGTTCTTTGTGAGAAGGTTGGAAACCAATTCAACGATTGGATCTACTTCTGCTTCTTCGAGCGGTTTTGCAATAAACATGACTTCGTACTTGTTCACGAAATCACCTCCTCTTTTGGACATATGACCCTTCCCGCAGAAGGGTTAGGAGCTTGACACAAATCAAGCTTTATAAGTATAGCATAAGTTGTGGAGAAAAGCAAGAAAAAAGTGATGCTGCTTCCGCAGCATCACTTTTGTGGTTCGTTTGGCGTTTGGCATTTGCCGAAAAATTCACGCATTCAACGGCAAACGATGAACGACCCACGGCAAACGGCTTTTACTTAAAATATTCCACGCCCGATTTGAAGATCGGCTGGAGTTTGTTGCCGGCGATGTTCTGGAAGACATCTTCGGCGCTGAAGCGTTCTGTATGTGCCATCTTGCCGAGGACACGGCCGTCCGGGCTGGTAATACCTTCGACAGCCAGTACGGACTGGTTCGGGTTGTATTCGCTGTCATACGTAGCGTTGCCGGAGAGGTCGACGTACTGCGTGGCAATCTGGCCTTTGGCAGCCAGTTCGCGAATCTGTTCCGGCGTGGCGACGAAGCGGCCTTCACCGTGGGAAATAGCAACGGTGTGGACGTCACCGGCCTTGCAGTTGCTGAACCACGGGCTCATGACGGAGACGACTTTCGTTTCGACCATGCGCGAAAGATGGCGGCCGATCGTGTTGTACGTCAGGGTCGGGCTGTCGGCTCTCAAAGGCTGTACGTGGCCGTAGGGCAGGAGGCCGAGTTTAATCAGGGCCTGGAAGCCGTTGCAGATGCCGAGAGCCAGGCCGTCGCGCTGGTAGAGGAGGTTTTCCAGGGCTTCTGCAAGCGCCGGGTTGCGGAAGAGGGTAGCGATGAACTTGCCCGAACCTTCCGGTTCGTCGCCGGCACTGAAGCCGCCCGGGAACATGATGATCTGGGCTTTGGCAATGCGTTTGGCCATTTCGTCGATAGATTCGGCCAGATCCTGCGGCGTATTGTTGCGCAGGACCATGACGTCCGTCGTGGCGCCGGCCCGTTCAAAGGCAGCGGCCGAATCGTATTCGCAGTTCGTGCCCGGGCAGACCGGGATGAAGACGCGCGGCGTGCCGAATTTTTCACTGCGGCGCGGACCGTAGGTCGTGAAGAGCGGCAGTTCTGCATCGCCCTTGGCGCTTTCGCTCTTGATGGGGAAGACGTGGCTGAGCGGTTTTTCCCAAGCATCCTGGAGGTCTTTGAGAGAAATCGTTTCGCCGGCGACACGGATTTCCGGTGCTTCTACCGTCTTACCGACGAGGCAGACGTGAGCGCGTTTCGCCCATTCTGCTGCCGTGGCAGCGTCTGTTTCTACGAGGATCGAACCGTAACGGAGATTGAAGAGTTCCTGTACGTCGAAAGTTGCATCGACGTCGAAGCCGATGCCGTTGCCGAAGGCCATCTGAGCGACGGCAGCAGCGATACCGCCCTGACCGACAGCGTGCATAGCTTTGACTTTGCCGTCGAGGACTGCCTGATGGAGGAAGTCGCAGTGAGCTTTGAAGGTATCGAAGTCCGGCATGCTTTCCGCATCACGGGGCAAATCGAAGAGGAGCAGCGCATCGCCGGCGGCTTTGAATTCCGGCGAAATGATATGATTCGTATGTTCCGGAGCGATAGCAAAGGAAACGAGTGTCGGCGGAACCGTCAGATTTTCGAAGGTACCGCTCATGCTGTCCTTGCCGCCGATGGCCGCGACTTCCATGACCTGCTGGGCCGTAAAGGCGCCGAGGAGGGCGCTGACCGGCTGACCCCAGGCTTTTTCGTTCGTGCCAAGGCTCTGGAAGAATTCCTGCATCGTCAGGTATACCTTCTTGCGGTCCCCGCCGAGGGCGACGAGCTTGGCAATGGACTGGATGACGGCATAAAGGGCGCCGTGGAACGGGCTCCAGATAGCCAGGTCCGGATCATAGCCGTGCGTGAAGATACTGGCTGTCGTCGTATTGCCGTGTTCAACAGGAATCTTGGCAACCATGCCTTCGACCGGCGTCTTCTGGTATTTGCCGCCGAAAGGCATGAGGACCGTGCGGGCACCGATGGTGCTGTCGAAGCGTTCGGCCAGGCCTTGTTCAGAAGCAATATTCAGGGTACCCATCGTATCGAGCCAGGTCTTGGCGGCATCTTTGACGGTCGGAGCCTTGAAGAAATCTTTTTCTTCCGGAGCGACGACGACGGCTTTGCGGTGCTGCGTAACGCCGTTCGTATCGAGGAAAGCACGCGTAATGTTGACGACATTCTGATCGCGCCAGTGCATGACCAGGCGTTTCGTATCCGTAGCGACGGCGACAATCGTGGCTTCCAGGTTTTCTTCAGCCGCATACTTCATGAATTCAGCGACGTGTTCCGGAGCGACGACGACGGCCATGCGTTCCTGCGATTCGGAGATAGCCAGTTCCGTGCCGTCCAGGCCTTCGTATTTCTTCGGTACTTTATCAAGGTTGATGTCCAGGCCGTCCGTCAGTTCGCCGATGGCGACGGAGACGCCGCCGGCACCAAAGTCGTTGCAGCGCTTGATGAGCGTCGTGACTTCATGGCGGCGGAAAAGGCGCTGGATCTTGCGTTCTGTCAGAGCATTGCCCTTCTGGACTTCGGCGCCGCATGTTTCCAGGGATTCGACAGTGTGTTTCTTCGACGAACCCGTCGCACCGCCGCAGCCGTCACGGCCGGTCTTGCCGCCGAGGAGGATGATGATATCGCCGGGCAGCGGTTCTTCACGGACGACATTGCAGCGCGGTGCCGCACCGAGGACGGCGCCGATTTCCATGCGTTTGGCAATGAAGCCCGGGTTGTAGTATTCTTTGACTTCGCCCGTAGCCAGGCCGATCTGGTTGCCGTAGGAGCTGTAACCTTTGGCAGCACCGGTAGTCAGTTTGCGCTGGGGCAGCTTGCCGACGAGCGTATCTTTGACGGACTGACGCGGATCGCCGGCACCGGTGACGCGCATGGCCTGATAAACATAAGCACGGCCGCTCAAGGGGTCGCGGATACAGCCGCCCAGGCAGGTGGCTGCACCGCCGAACGGTTCGATTTCCGTCGGATGGTTATGGGTTTCATTCTTAAAGAGGAGGAGCCATTCTTCTTCGACGCCGTCGACATCGACAGGGATGATAATCGTGCAGGCGTTGATTTCTTCCGATTCATCGAGGTTGTCGAGCTTGCCGGCAGCCTTCAGTTCCTTGACGGCAATGGTAGCCATATCCATCAGGGTCTGCGGTTTCTTGCGCTTCAGGTTTTCCCGCGTCGTCTTATACGATTCATAAGCGCGCTGGATTGGCGCTGTGAAGGTCCCGTTTTCAAAGGAAATATCCGTCAGTTCCGTCATGAACGTCGTGTGGCGGCAGTGGTCCGACCAGTACGTATCGATGACGCGGATTTCCGTGACCGTCGGGTCGCGTTTTTCTTCATCCCGGAAGTAAGCCTGGACGAATTTCAAATCATCGAAGCTCATGGCCAGGCCCATGTGCGCAGACAGTTCCTGCAGGGCTGCGTCATCCATGGCATCGAAACCTTCGATGGAAGGAACGTCTGCCGGTTTTTCCCAAGCCATTTCCAAGGTCGAAACAGGGTCGAGCGAAGCTTCGCGGGCTTCGACGGGGTTGATGCAGTAATGCTTGATAGCAGCAACATCGTCTGCGGACAAGTCGCCCGAAAGGACGAGGATCTGCGCCGTGCGGACGAGGCTGTCGTTCTTCATGGTCAGCATCTGCAGGCACTGCATGGCCGAATCGGCGCGCTGGTCATACTGGCCCGGCAGGTATTCGACGGCCAGGACCGTATCGCCGTCATGGACGGGCAGTTCATCGTAAACGGCATCAACAGGCGGTTCGGAGAAAATCATATTTTTAGCCGCTTCAAAGGCCGCATCGTCGAGACCGGATACGTCATAGCGGTGGTAAATGTGAATATCTGTCAGCCCTTTGATCAGCAGGTTTTCCTGTAAATCTGTGAGCAATCGTTTTGCTTCATCAGCAAAAACGCCTTTCTTGGCAACATACAAACGTCGAATAGACTGCATGTCATGACCTCCCTCAAAGATAGATAACTTATCATTAGACAACTTTAGTATACCCGTTTTAAAACCATAAGTAAACGAGAATTTTATTGACTTGCCTATAAAATCGTATTAGACTAGTACTATTATAGTAGACAAAGTTTACCATTTTTCATCATCAGGGAGGACACGGAAGTAATGGAAGAATTGAAACAGCGAATTTTAGAAGATGGCCTGGTCATCGACAACCGGATTTTGAAGATCGACAACTTTTTGAACCAGCAAATCGATACAACCCTCATCAATCACGTAGGTCAGGAGTTCGCCCGCCGTTTCAAAGACGTTCACATCGACCGCATCGTCACCATCGAAACATCGGGTATCGCCGTCGCCTATGCCGCTTCCCTGGCCATGAATAACATCCCCATTGTCTTTGCGCGCAAGAAGAAATCCCTCCTCACCAAAGGCGAACAGTACACGGCAAAAATCTATTCGTATACGAAAGAAGAAGAATACACAGCCAGCATCAGCAAGGCCTATCTCCATGCCGGCGAATCGGTCCTGATCATCGATGACTTCCTGGCCAGCGGCGCTGCTGCGGTCGGCCTGACGGAAATCGCTGCCCAGGCAGGCTGCAAAGTCGCCGGCATCGGCATCGTCGTCGAAAAGACCTTCCAGTGCGGCCGCAAGACCCTGGAAGACAAGGGCTTCCGCGTCGAATCCCTGGCCCGTATCGCCCGCTTTGAAAACAACAAGCCCGTCTTTTTTGAATAAGGAGAAGTATCATGCGCGCTCAATTCTTTGACGGCTTCGATTTTGCCACCTATAAATTCAGTATCGTCGCCATTGAACACGTCGACGACTTCTTCAATATCGAAGAATACGATCTCCATCCGGCTATGTACAATGAAGCCTGCCTGCGCGGCTATACGGCAATCTTCGGTTTCAACGACGAAAAGATGCTGACCCTCCATAAGCTGCTGACCAACAACAACGGTATGGACGCACCGGCTATCGACGGCATCCATCCCGTCCCCTTCCATTCGCCGGCAGGGGATTTGAAATACGAACTCAACCACGTCATGGACTATACGGGTTCCATCCTTATCGCCAACAGCTTTATCGACAAATACTTCGTCCCCTTCGGCTTCCAGCTGCCCCACGCCTTCCGCAAAGTCTTCGAGCTGACCTTCGACAAGGGCCTCTTCGTCCAAGTCCGGGATCATTCTCAGGAAGCCCAAGACCTGCGCATCGAATACGAAGAACCGTTGACGTCAAAAAAGAAGCTCCAGATCAAATGGGGCAGCCTGACAAAGAAATCCGAAGAATACGGCTTCGATGACGACACCATCGCCCAGTACATGGACCTCAGCTACGATACGAAATATCTCTTTGAAAAGTAAAAAAGCTGTCGCTTTCGCGGCAGCTTTTTTCGTGGTTCGTTTGGCGTTTGTCGTTCGTCGAAAAATTCACCCAAATCCAGCAAGCGGATATCTCCATAATCTTATAACGGCTTATACTGCGGGTTCATACTTTTTTTGGGGACTATAGTAGCACTTGTAAATTTCACAGGCGTCGATACAGCGGTTGCAGCGCAGGCACTTGGTCATATCGACCCGCGGCCGCATGATGCCGTCAGCACAGGCCTGCATGGACAAGGCATCGTACGGGCAGATGCTGATACAGCAGCCGCAGCCTTCACATTCCTTGCGGTTAAAGTAATCCGGTGTCACTAATTCATCAATATGTGTTTTCCGCATTTCTATCCCCCCTTTTCACATCGTACTTATACTATAGCAAAAACATCCGATTAAAACCGTTGCAAAAACAACAGGACAGAAAAAAAGCTGCCGCTTTCGCGACAGCTTTTTTCGTGGTTCGTTTGCCGTGGCTCGTTTGTCGAAATCGGCGGGCCGCCGATTATGGCGGCCCCTACGCCCCGTAGGGGCTCGCACGTGGCGAGCCCGCCTGAATCCACTGAATTTTATAAAATAATGAATATATAGGAGTTTGTGAATGGCAAAAGAATTGATCCACTTGGAGCACGTATCCAAGGAATATGACGGCCGCCTGGTACTGGACGGGCTGGACCTGACCATTTCCGAAAATGAATTCGTGACCCTCCTCGGTCCGAGCGGCTGCGGCAAGACGACGAC
>URLP01000038.1 GCA_900548635.1 uncultured Megasphaera sp. | reverse complement strand
GTGCGGCTCCTCTCATGACTAAAGTCACGAGTCTCCGCCGCACCATGAAGATGAATGCCTATGCAGAAGTTTTGAAACAACTTCTCCAATATACAGAAACGAAATACTCTGTCTTATCCCAGGCCATCGACTACGACATGTCCTATATCAGCAAATGGGTCAACGGTGCCCGTCTGCCGGCTTCGCGCCACGCCGACCGCATCAACGAGGATATGGCCCGCTTTTTTGCAGAAACGGCTGAAAAAGAAGGCCTGCACCAGGATATCGAGCGGGCCTTTTCCTTTGCCGACGACGGCCAGGACCTGACTTTCCACCTCTATGACCTGCTCAGCCGCGCCTACCGCCAGGCCCTCGCACAGAACGGCAAAGGCCGCAGCAAAAGCGAGACCAAAGGAAGCGGCATCCAGCTCTATACGACGCGCGCCGACTGCCATACGGCCCTGCAGCAGCTCCTTACAGAGCACATCGAAGGCCTCCAGGAACAGGGCAGCCTGGTCATGACGGGACAGTTCCACGTCCTCGACCAAAACGGCGTCTGGAAGATGCTCGAAAACTGCCGCAACGACCATTGGTCCTGCAACATCAACCTGGGCCTGAAGATGGACGAATTTGCCGCCCGCATGCCCCAGTCGGCGAGCCGCCTCTATCAGTGCCTGGACCACCTTTTGACCTATAATTTCACGCTCCACGAAATCGGCCACGAAGCCTACCGCAACATGATTGTCCTGAAAGATGCTTTTGCCTACTGCTACTACGTCGACAACGACGACTATATCGACATCTGCCTGGTCATCACGGACAGAGAACAGGTGCGGGAAATCTACAAGAAGTGCTGCGCCTTCCTGATGGTCCAGCCCGTCCTCATGGAACCGCGCCAGTCCCTGGGCATGGAACGCTTCGGCTACCGCGACATCTTCTTTACGTCCAACAATTACCTCTTCTTCTTGACGAACGGCTTGGAATTCCTCCTGCCCGACGAGGTCTACGATTCCTTGAGCCGCCTCATCGATGCCGGTCAATATCCGAACGCGACGAAGGACTGGATCCGCCGCATCCAGTGCATCTGGTACCGCATCATCGAACAGGGCCGCATGAAAATCATGATGCCCAAGAATTCCATCATCCGCTACCTGGAAACGGGCAGTTTCTACCTGACGGACATGAACTATCAGATGGCGCCGGACGAACGAAGGGCCCAGCTCAACCTCATCGTCGAAAAGATGAAGCAGAACCGGGCCATTACCCTCGGCATCCTTCTCCCGGCTTCGGGAAAAAGCAGTTATACGAATTTTACGAACCTCGCCTTTTACGGCAATTATACATCAGCTTTCTTCAAGAAGAACACGCACCACATCTTCCCGCAGACGGCGCCGATCTACCTTTTGCGCAGCGACAGCCTTATCGCCTGCATGCACGACTTCTTCGAAGGCCTGAGCCGGCAGCCGCAGTATAAAGAGTTCTCTGCCGACAATGTCGAAGCCCTGCGCAGCCTGATCACGCCACTGATGACGGTCCTGACGGAAGAAGACAGTCCTTCCTAAGACTGGGGCGCCGAAATGCCGCTGACCGTGATCTTCAGGATTTCCACGCACATGCCCGTCGTATATTCGACTTCGTCCTGGATATCGCGGCGGATGCGGCTCATGAGCGTCTTGATATTCTCGCCGTAGGCGACGGTCAGGGAAAGGATGATAGCCAGGCCGTTGCGCGTCGAATTGTAATTAATGGCCACGCGCAGACGGTTGATTTTAGTGACGCCTTCATTTTTCCCCAACGCATGGCGTACTAACGCTTCCAGGACCTCGTCGGAAAAGATGAGCTTGCCGTAATAGCTGAAAACGGGCCGGACGACGGAGCGTTCGAAAGCAGAGAGCTTCTTGCCGTTGCGGCCGTAAAAGAAGGAACGGATCGGGTCGAGGAGATAGCCCTGGAAATGGGGCTTCAGTTCCATCGTCGGCACAGGGATGATGTGCTTGCCTTCCTTCAGGCGGATAGCCCGGGCCTTGGCGATTTCCTGCGGATCTGAGACATCTTCGATGCGGATGAACTGCGACGCTTCCGGCAGCTGCAGGGACTCGCAGATGCGATGAATCATGTGCTTCGACGTGCCCAGGATGAGCAGCTTCTCCGGCTTGACTTTGGCCAGCGCCGCCCGCATAGCCGCTGCGTCTTCAGGCTTATTGAAAATGGCCCGGCGCACGGCTTTCAGGCGGTTCGTTTCTTCTTTGGCCGAACGGCCGGCAATGATGCGGTTGTGGTCGATGAGCAGACCGTCGTCGATGATGCACTGAATATCGTGGTCATGGGCGACGACCAGGGCGTGATGGCTCTTGCCGGTACCGCTGGCACCGATAAAGCCGTAAATTTCCATCTCTCTCACCTGCTTTTCTGTACGCTATTCCATAACATGTGTCAATAACGGGCGGACCTTGTCGGCAGCGACGGTGAAGAGGCCGACCCTTTCAGGGAAACGTCCCGTGGTTCCATGGAAATCGGAGCCGCCGCTGACATACCAATGACGCTGCTGCGCAAGCTGCAGAAATTCTTCATAACGGCCGCGGTTCTTCGGATGGTAAACTTCGACGCCGTCGAAATCGTGCGTCAGGACTTCTGCGAGTGTCCGTTTCAGCAATCCCGGATGAGCCAGGACGGCCATGCCGCCGGCCTGGCGGATGAGGGCCACGCACTCGTCGATCGTGCGCCGGTGGTAGGGCACGTAAGCCGGACCGCCGCGGTAGAGGAGCTTGTCGAAGACCGTCTTGACATCGGGGAAATAGCCCTTGGCAACGAGCAGCCGCGCGATGTGGGGCCGGCCGACTGTGCCGCCGCGGCCGAGCGTCGCTTCGATGGCGCTGCGGTCGATGTCATAGCCAAGACCCAGGCAGCGGTCGACGATTTCCAGAGCCCTGTTGAAGCGCCGTTCCTTGAACTGCACGCAGTAATCCTGCAATCCAGCGTCCTCTGTATCAATGCCGTAGCCCAGGATGTGCACGTCTTCGCCGTCACATTCCGAGCTGATTTCAATGGCCGGGATGACGCGCACGCCGGCGGCAAAGGTATGGCTGCCGTCATAAGCAGCGACGGTATCGTGGTCGGAAATGGCCATCATGCCGAGTCCCGCATCGACGGCCATCTGCGTCAGTGCTTCCGGCGTATAGACGCCGTCAGAGCACGTCGTATGCATGTGTAAATCGACGTTCATCAAACCCCTCCCTGCAGTACATGTAAAATCGACTTGATGCCGACACCCGTCGCCCCTCTGAAGCCTGTTTCATCGGGCTTTTCATTGAAAGCCGGGCCGGCGATGTCCAGGTGGATCCATGGCGTACCGTCGTGAACAAACTGTTTCAGGAAAAGGCCGGCTGTAATGGCTCCGGCTTCGGGTCCGCCGACGTTCTTCAGGTCGGCAATGTCGCTTTCGAGCTGTTTTTCATATTCTTCATCGGCTGGCAGCTGCCAGATCTTTTCGTGGACTTCCGTCGCCGCTTTGAAGAAGCGGTTCATCCATTCCTGGTCGTTGCCAATCATACCGCTGCGCACGGTCCCTAAGGCCGTCACGCAGGCGCCGGTCAGGGTCGCTAAATCGATGAGGCGCGTCGCCCCTTTTTCCTGGGCATAGCTTAAAGCGTCAGCTAAAATGAGGCGCCCTTCGGCATCGGTATTCTTCACTTCGACGGTCTTGCCGTTGTACATGGTCAGAATATCGTCGACGTGATAGGCCATGCCCGACGGGATGTTTTCTACAAGGGGCACGACGGCCAGGACATTGACGGGATACTTGAGCAGCATCAGGGCGCGGATGACGCCGACGACTGCGGCGGCACCGGCCATATCGTCCTTCATGAATTCCAGGTTGGCATGACTCTTCAGGGAAAGGCCGCCGCTGTCATAGGTGACGCCTTTGCCGACGATGCCCAGGACGTCGCGGCTCTTCGGGTCGCCCTGATAGGCGATGGAAAGGAGCTGAGGCGGATTCATGCTGCCCTTGCCGACGGCGACGATACCGCCCATGCGCCGTTTTTCCAGGGCCCATTTATTGAGGGATTCGATGATGATGTTGTCGCCTTTGAGCATTTCTGAAACCATGTCCGTGAACTTGCGCGGCGTCAGGTCGTTCGAGGGCATGTTGACCAAATCGCGGGCTGCATAGACGCCTTCATAGACGGACGTATACATGTAGCACATGGAATTGAATTCCTTCGGCCGCAGGCTGTGGGTCAGGATATTAATGCTGGCCACGGTCCGGCTCCTGGCTCTCTTTTTATAGGGCAGGAATTCATAATTGCGGTATAAAAGGCCGTCGATGAGGGAACCCAGGTCCATTTCCAGGGTATCGGCCATGACGGCCAGTTCGCTCACGCCTTCCTGCATAGCCGCCGCCATCAGGCGCCGGGCCAGGCGAAAGTCTTCATATGTCGAATAGCGGATGGGCTTGCCTTCCAGGCCGATGAGGAAATACGTCTTGGCCATGCCTTCCGAGAGGCAGTGGAAGACGTAGAGGGACTTGTAGTCCAGGATTTCCGGATGCTCTTCGGCATAAGCTTTGATTAGCCTGACGTCCTCTTCCGGCAGCTGCCGCAGCGTCGACATGCGCTGATTGATGCCGACAGCCAGGGTATTCATGCCGCCGTTGCCGTTATAAGTAATCATCTGCATCGCTCACTTTCAATCTATAAAAATCATATCATTTTTATTATACATTCGCCTCGTCGGCAAAATCAAGAATCGGGGTAAATTCAAGATTCTGTAAATTTTTTTAAAAAAAGACTTGCATTTTTCTCTCCTTTCGTGTATTATATTACATGTGCTCAGGAAACAGAGAAAACAAAGAGCACAGAAAACAACGAAACATGGACCATTAGCTCAGCTGGCAGAGCACCTGACTCTTAATCAGGGTGTCCAGGGTTCGATCCCCTGATGGTCCACCAAATTGAAAAAGCTATCGCTGCGGCGATAGCTTTTTTTCGTGTGTCGTTTGGCGTGGGTCGAAGTTCATCATATTTACGGCTTGGGCTATGCACAGGATTCGCGCAGGCCGCCGATTATGGCGGCCCCTACGTCCGGACAGCGGCACCGTCAGGTGCCTTCTGCGATGAACGACCTACGATGAACGATGAACGACGCCAAAAAAGGAGTACGCATGATGATGGGAAATCTCATGCGTACTCCCTTTTTTTACAAATGATACGGTTCGTGTCGGTCTATTTTGATGGCTCTGTAGATTTGTTCCAGTAAGATGAGGCGGATCATCTGGTGGGTCAGGGTGATGCGGCCGAAGGAGATGCACGTGTCGGCTTTGCGGCGGACGATGTCGCTCAGGCCGAAGGGGCCGCCGATGATGAAGGAAATCTCACTGCAGCCGTAAAGGGCGATTTTGGCGAAAGACGCCGCCAAATCTTCCGAAGAAATGAGTTTCCCCTGGACGTCGAGGGCGAAGAGGTGCGAACCCGGACGGACGTGGCGCAGCATCTTCTCCCCTTCTCTGTCGAGGACCTGGGTTTTCTGGGCGGCCGACGGATTTTCCGGCATCTTTTCTTCCGGCAGGACCGTCACTTCCACCTGGCCGTACGGGCGCAGGCGCTTGAGGAATTCATCGATGCCGGTAGTCAGGTATTTTTCCTTAATCTTACCGATGGTAATCAGATGGTACTTCATCAGTTGCCCTGTTCCTGGTCGTCGCTGGAATCGTTCTGCGGGCTTTCCTGAAGGACGACGGTGACTTCTTTTTCCGAGCCGTTGCGCGTATAGTCGACGCTGACCGAATCGCCGACATTGTGTTTGTCCATGACGCTCTGGAGGGCGCTGAAGTCCTTGACATCCGTGCCGTCGAGCTTGAGGATGACGTCGCCGTGGCGCAGGCCTGCCTGATCGAGAGGACCGCCGGCAGCGACTTTATAGACGTAAATTCCTTCGACGTTCAGCTTCATGCCGAAGCGGGCTGCCATCTGCTGGTCCAGGCCGTACAAGCCGAGGTACGGACGGACGACTTTGCCGTTCTTGATGAGGTCTTCCAGAATCGGACGGGCCGCGTTAATCGGAATGGCGAAGCCCAGGCCTTCGACGCCTTCTTTGGAAATCTTGGCGCTGTTGATGCCGATGACCTTGCCGTCAGCATCAACGAGGGCGCCGCCGGAATTGCCCGGGTTGATGGCCGCATCAGTCTGGATGAGCTTCATGCTCTGCCCTTCCGCGCCGATAGTGCGGTTCAGGGAGCTGATGACGCCGACCGTGACGGTCCCCTGGAACTCAAGACCTAAGGGGTTGCCGATAGCAATGGCCGGTTCGCCGACCTGGAGGGAATCGCTGTCGCCGAATTCAGCGACAGGCAGGTTGTCCATCTTGATCTTGACGACCGCCAAGTCCGTCTTTTCATCGCGGCCGACGACGGTCCCTTCCGTGCTCTGGCCGTCAGAAAGGGAAACGATGACCGTCTTCGCCGTGCCGACGACGTGGTTGTTAGTGACGATATAGCCGGCTTTATCGAAGATGACGCCGGAACCGACGCCTTCGCCGACGAGGACCTTGCGGTTGAAGACGTCGCGGTTATAGACTTTCGTCGTAATGCCGACGACGGCCGGGCTGACTTTCTTCGCCGCCTGGACGACCGCCGTATTGCGGGCATCGGAGATGGAATCGGACTTCGACGGTTCCTGGAGCTGGTTGACCGTGCCGTTGTACGTGCCGCTGGGCGTGAAAAAGGCATCGTGGATCTTAAAGCCGCCGAAGACGCCGACGGCAATGAGGACGACGGCCGCTGCCGCCGTGATGATATGTTTGCGCTGCATCATAATTCATGACTTCCTTCCTGGAAGCGGACACTGCCTTTCTGGCAGGCCAGCCGTAATAAAATATCCTGGCCGATGACCCGTCCTGCCTGAGAGAGGACGGTGCGCATCGTATGGAGCGCCAGGGACGGCGTGTTGTTCTTTTCGCTGCGATGGGCCAGGAGGACCCGCATGACGCCTTTCGTCGGCAGTCCGGCCAGAAAAGCTGCTGCCGTCTTGTTGGAGAGATGGCCCCAGCGGCTGAGGATGCGCTGCTGCAGCGGATATGGATAAGGCCCGCTGCGGACCATTTCTTCATCATGATTGGCTTCTAAAATAAGGATGTCCGCATAGGCAGCCGCAGCCGCCACATCGGGACTGACACAGCCCAGGTCCGTGGCCAGGGTGATCTTCTCGTCGCCGTGGCAGACCATATAGCCGACGGGCCGGGCTGCATCGTGGGAAATAGCAAAGGGCACGACCTGGATTTCCTTGAGGCCCACGCGCCGCGTGAGGCGGACGAAGCGATTCTGGAAGCCGTCCACTTTCTTACCGATGGCCTGCCAGGTCTCAGCCGTCGTATAGACGGGCATCTTCGTCCGTTTGAGGAGCGTCGTCAAACCATTGACATGGTCCGAATGCTCATGCGTGATAAAGACGGCGTCGAGATCCGACAGGCTGCAGTCATAGCGCTTCAGGCCCTGTTCGATGCGGCGGCAGCTGATGCCGGCATCGATGAGGATATTCGTTTTGCCGCAGCGGATGTAAGCCGCATTGCCCTTGCTGCCGCTGGCCAGCATACTGACCAGGCAGTCACCGGAACGGGCTTCGCCGCCGAGATTGGGTATGGTATCCGCCGCTGCCGGCATCACCGCACGCTGACAGCCTGCCTCCTGCCTTGCAGCCTGGATCGACAGGGCCAGCTCCTGGAGCTGCCTTTCACTTTCCGTCACGGTATCCCCTCCTTCTGTTGAAAAAAAAACCATCGTTCCGGAATACTCCAAACGATGGTCTGTGTGGTGGGCCTAGGTAGACTTGAACTACCGACCTCACGCTTATCAGGCGTGCGCTCTAACCAGCTGAGCTATAGGCCCATGTCTTGGGACTTGCTTAGTATAACATATCATAGGAAATTGTCAAGTAAAAAAATTGGTGGGCCTAGGTAGACTTGAACTACCGACCTCACGCTTATCAGGCGTGCGCTCTAACCAGCTGAGCTATAGGCCCATTTCCTAACGACTCGTTTAGTATACCACAGATATAAAAACTGTCAAGGAAATTTTACCAATTTCTTCTATTTTTTACTTATATTCTGCCATCAGCTTTTCAAAAGCCGCAAAAGAACGTTTAATCATTTCCGGATCGACACAGTAGGAAACGCGGACGTAGCCCGGGCAGCCGAAGCTGTCGGCCGGTACGATGAGGAGGTTGAGCTTCTTCGCTTTATCCGAGAAAGCCTTGGCATCGGCTTCGGGCGACTTGACGAAGAGGTAGAAGGCGCCGCTCGGGTAGACACATTCATAGCCTAATTTCTTCAGGCCGTTGTAGAGGAGCTTGCGGTTTTCGTCGTAGACGTTCATGTCGCTCGTCTGGCCCAGGCATTTGAGGACGACGTCCTGGAAGAGATGGGGTGCGCAGACAAAGCCCATGGCGCGGCCGGCACCGCAGACGGCTGTATAGATTTCCTTGGCATCGGCGGCGCAGTCCGGGACCAGGATGTAACCGATACGTTCGCCGGGCAGGCTCAGGGATTTGCTGTAGGAATAGCAGATGATCGTATCTTTGTAGAATTTCGGTACATAGAGGATGGGCAGGCCGTCATAGATGATGTCCCGGTACGGTTCGTCCGAAATGATGTAAATGGCATGGCCGATTTCGGCGGATTTCTTCGTTAAAAGGGCTGCCAGTTTTTCATAGGTTTCAGCCGAATAGACGACGCCCGACGGGTTGTTCGGCGAATTGATGATGATTGCCCGCGTGTGCGGCGTAATGGCCTTTTCCAGTTCGTCGAAGGAAATCTGGAAGTGTTCCGTATCCGGCGGCAGGACGACGGCTTTGGCCTTGGCGTTTTCGATGAAGACCGTATATTCCGGGAAGAACGGCGCAATGAGGATGACTTCGTCTTCCGTACTTTCGACGAGGGCTTTCAGGCTGATAGTCAGCGAAGCGGCAGCACCGCAGGTCATATAGAAATTATCGGCTTTGACCTGGGCATCATAATTCTTGTTCATGAAATCGGCCAGGCCCTGACGTACGGCCGGATCGCCGGCGGCGGACGTATAGCCGTGGATAGCCGCAGATTCCCGCGTTTCCAGGATTTCTTCGATGGCGTCTTTGACGCAGGCCGGCGCCGGCACTGTCGGATTGCCGATACTGAAATCGAAGACATTTTCTTTACCGACAACGGCTGCCTGTGCCTGACCGTAGGCGAAGAGGTCGCGGATGACAGAAGGCTGGGAACCGAGGGCATACATTTCTTTTGAGGCCATAATAACAACTCCTTTTATGAATAAATACATATTTTATTATACCACCTGCAGGCAAGAGAACACAGCCTATGCTATAATAATAGTTGTAGATTTTCTGAAGGAGGAGTTTTATGAAAAAGCTAAGTCCCTATGTTTATTTATTCGCTACGGGCCACTTTTCCGTAGACTGGGCCCAAGGGGCCATCCCGGCCCTGCTGCCCTATTTCATTTCGTCGTGCCACCTGAGCTACCAGGAAGGTGCGACGCTCATTTTTGCCAATATGCTCCTGTCGTCGGTCTCGCAGCCGCTCTTTGGCTACTATTCCGATAAAGTATCAAAGCCCTGGTTCGCACCGTTGGGACCGATTCTCTGCGGCCTCTGCCTGACGCTCCTGGCCTTTACGCAGAACTACTGGCTCATCTTCCTCTGCTCCATGTTCAGCGGTTTCGGCTCTTCCATCTATCATCCGGAAGCGGCCCTGATGGTCAACCGCATCGCCGGCGACCGCAAGGGGCAGGCCCTGGGGACCTTTTCCGTCGGCGGCAACGCAGGCTTCGCCGTCGGACCGATTGTCGCCGGTGCCTGTGCCTATACCTTCGATATCCACGGCCTGGCCGTCTTCGGCATCGTCAATGCCTGCATCGCCTTTGCCCTCTATCATCATATGCCGCGCATCCTTTCGCTGGTCAAAGAAGCGACAGTCGAAGAAAAACAGGCCCATCCTGACGAAGTGCAGAGCAACGACTGGAGTGCCTTCGGCCGCCTCTCGGTGGTCATCTTCGTCCGTTCCGTCGGCTTTACGGTCTGCAATGCCTTCATCCCCCTCTACTGGATCCACGTCCTGCACACTTCGCCGGCCACAGGCAGTATGGCCCTGTCCATCCTCTTTTCCATGGGCGTCGTCATCACCTTCCTCGGCGGCGTCATGGCCGACCGCTTCGGCTTTCTCCGCGTCCTGCGCGGTGCCATGCTGCTCATGATTCCGTCCATGTTCTTCCTGGTCAACAGTACAAACCTCGTCGCCGCGACGCTGCTCCTCATCCCGACGGCCTTCGCCCTCTTCGCTGCCTACAGCCCGATCGTCGTCTTAGGGCAGACGTATCTTGCCAAGAACGTAGGTTTTGCCTCCGGCGTCACCTTAGGCCTGACGACGACCATCGGCGGCCTCGTCTCCCCTCTCGTCGGCTGGGGCGCCGACCAGTGGGGCATCTCGACAGCCCTGCAGTGCCTCTGGATCTGCGCCGTCATCGGTGCCGTCTTCTCCTTCCTCATCCCCGTACCGAAAGCGTGGAGAAAGTAGGCGCCAAAGGACCCACAAAAAAAACCTGCCGCTTCTGCGACAGGCTTTTTTTTATATGTTTTACTGTGCTTTTGCTACTTCTACGAGTTTTGCGAAAGCAGCTGCGTCGTTGACGGCGAGGTCAGCGAGCATCTTACGGTTGACGATGACGCCGGCTTTGGTGAGACCGCAGATGAAGCGGCTGTAGCTGAGGCCGTTAGCGCGGGTTGCAGCGTTGATACGGGCAATCCACAATTTACGGAATTCGCGTTTCTTGGCGCGGCGGTCACGACGAGCGTAGTAGAGCGCTTTCATGACGCTTTCGTTAGCTTTTTTGAAGAGACGGCTGCGGGTACCGCGGTAGCCTTTAGCCATTTTTAAGATTTTTTTATGACGAGCGTGTGCTGTAACGCCAACTTTAATTCTTGCCATTAGTCTGTTCCTCCGAATCTATAGAAAAAAATGTATGCGAGCTGTTAGATGAACGGGCACATCTTGCGGACGGCTTCGGTCATGGTCTTGGAAACGAGCGTAGCTTTTCTCAGGTTGCGTTTGCGTTTCGGGCTCTTGCTTTCCAGGATGTGGCTCTTATACGGTTTCATGCGTTTGATTTTACCTGTACCAGTTGTGTTAAAGCGTTTTGCCGCAGCACGGCGAGTTTTCAATTTCGGCATAATAATGTCCTCCTGTTACTTTTTGTTGACAGCAATGACCATGGTCATGTTTCTGCCTTCAATTTTAGGTTCTTTTTCTACATGGGCGGTGTCTTTCAATTCATCAGCGAATCGAACCAGTAAATCACGGCCCAGTTCCGGATGGCTCATTTCACGGCCGCGGAACATGATCGTGACCTTGACTTTGCTGCCTTCGCCCAGGAAACGCTGCGCAGCTTTCATCTTAACGTAGAAGTCATGGTCTTCGATATTGGGACGAAGTTTTACTTCCTTCAATGTCAAGACTTTCTGTTTTTTCTTTGCTTCCTTTTCGCGCTTCTGCTGTTCATAACGGTATTTACCGTAGTTCATGATGCGGCAGACAGGCGGTTTGCCGTTCGGTGCGACTTCTACCAGGTCTAAATGGCGTTCTTCCGCAATCTGGCGGGCCGAACGAAGAGACATGACACCGAGCTGTTCGTTAGAATCACTGACCACGCGGACTTCACGGGCTCTGATTTGATCGTTGATACGTAATTCCTTACTAATCGTCTTTCACCTCCGAAATAAAAAAAGAACGGATAGCATCGCTATCCGCTCTACGTTTCCGTCATGGACCTTAGTAACACGTGCGTCATGTAAGGTGAGAAGCGGATAGCTTCTGCTTTATTTTCAACAATATATATTATATCAGTCGCGGTGGGACCTGTCAAGCTTATTTTACCTTGACGAAACGGTAGTCCTGTTCAGCGCGGGGATACTTTTCCTTATCGACTTCGCTCATGAAATCCTTCAGCGGACGGGCGTAGGTCTTCATCGTGTCATGCAGGGCTTTATAAATGACAAACTTTTCACCTGTTTCCGTATGTTCAGCAATGGTAATGATTTCGTACGTATTGTTCTTGAAATGACGCCAAATTTCATGTGCTTTCGGTAATTCTCTCATCGATGACCCTCCTAATAAATACATTACTAACCTGGTAGTAATTATACCATAGATTCCCTTTATTTCAATGGCTTCATATGGGGACTTTTCGCCCGCATAGCGGCAAGTGACGCCTGGGAAACAGCGATGTCAATGCAGTCACTTTCCTTTTCGGCCACGTCGATGCCGAGGCGCACTTTCGCTTCCCTTTTGATGGCTTTGTAAAGGCCTTTGGGGAAATCATCAAGGTGCGTCGTCACACCGCGGGGAAAGACGGCTTCCCGTTCCAGCGTGTAGCCGTCCGGATAGCGGCGGGAACAGCGCGGATGATACATGTCGAGATAAAGACGGTCGACGAACTTGCCGCTGGCATTGGTCAGCTCAAAGACGTCGATGCCGTCCGAAGAGCCGGCTTTGTGGAAAAAGACCATCGAGCCCGTGCGGCGCAGGCGCAGGCGCGACAAATAGACAAATTCCCCGCTCGGCCCGTTGACGGGGATCGGGTTGGTCACGTCGTGGCCGAAGCGGCCCAGACCGCCGCTGATGATGTCGCAGTCTTCGCCGCTCATCACTTTTTCTGCCAGCTGCGGCGGCAGACTTTTGTTCTGCAGCTCTGCAGAATTGAAAATCTGCAGGGCATTGTCATAGATTTCTTCACTCTTCGTTTTCTGTTGTTCCTTAAAAAAGGCATCAAAAAATCCCATTGTCTCCTCCTATATATTATATATAATACATTATATATTAATTTACAGTAAGAACCTTTGTGCATAGTCCATTATAATCTATTTTTCAGTAATCAGCTACTTTTCCTGCCTTCTTTTTACCGCTAAATCTAATTTTAAGTTTATTCTTTATTTTAACTAATCTTTTAATATTTTTCTGTATTGAATAAATAATCATTTTAGTAATGTTTTTTATCTTAATTTTTCTCCCTTCAGCCATACTTTTTAAAAATCATCTCCCCCTTGATTGTTGTTATTTTACGGATAAGCGCGTTATTATTGCGTTTCTATCATCATTGTTACCTATAATTGCATTTCCCGGCTGTTGATTTTATTTACGCATATGTTATTATATTTATAGATAAAGAGAGACATTTCAGAAGCCTCGTTTATCAAGCTATAATTAAAATTATTAAGTATTGAAATTATTTAAAGAAGAAAAGAGGTAAGAACTATGAATTTAAGTGCAAATGCTAAAATCATCATCTCCATGGGCGCTTTACTTTCGTACAGTTTCATCGCTCATCTTCTTTAAAAGAGAGATAAAAAAAGGCCTGCCGCTACGGC
>URLP01000037.1 GCA_900548635.1 uncultured Megasphaera sp. | reverse complement strand
AACGCTAAACGACGAACTGCTTTTTACCATAAGGAGGAATCGCTCATGTGTGTAGGTTTACCGGCACGTGTTATGAAGGTACAGAATGGTATGGCTTTGGTCGATGCTTCCGGTGCAAAACGAGAAGTTTCGGCAGCCCTCATCGATGAACTGGATCCCGGCGACTACGTCATGGTCCACGCGGGCATGGCCATTGCCAAAATTACGGATAATGATGCCGATGAAACAGACGACATCCTGGAGGACTTGATCTGATGACAACAGTAAAGAAGCGGACGGCCCTGGACCTCATCCAGCATTACGACGGGCCGAAAATCCGCATTATGGAAGTCTGCGGCACGCATACGCACGAAATTTTCCGCCTCGGCATCCGCCAGATCCTGCCGCCCCAGATCGACGTCATTTCCGGTCCGGGCTGCCCGGTCTGCGTCACGCCGGTCGGCTATATCGACCAGGCTATCTGGCTGGCCCTGGAAAAAGGCGTGACTATCTGCACCTTCGGTGACCTCGTGCGCGTCCCCGGTTCGGAAATGAGCCTGGCCGATGCCCGCAGCAAAGGGGCCCATGTAGAAATCGTCTATTCGCCCCTTGATGCTTATGAATATGCGAAAGCTCACAGAGATGAAGACGTCGTCTTCCTGGCCGTCGGCTTTGAAACGACGACGCCGCCGTCGTGCCTGGCCGTCAAGCAAGCCCTTGCGGAAGGCTTGACGAATTTTTCCCTCCTTACGGCCAACAAGACCATGCCCATGGCTTATGAAGCCATGAAGGACAGTGCCGATGCCTTCCTTTATCCCGGTCACGTCGACGCCGTCATGGGCACGGCGGCCTGTGAAAAGATGCTGGCTGAAGGCGTTTCCGGCGTCGTCGCCGGCTTTACGGCGAAAGAACTGCTCACAGCCTTTGCCGTCATCATGGTCAAGTTCCCGCAGGGCAAGCCTTTTTTTAAAAACTGCTATCCCCGCGTCGTCAAACCTGAAGGCAGTCCGGCGGCCCGCGCCCTGATTGACGAAGTCATGGAACCTTGTGATTCCGAATGGCGTGGCCTGGGCGTCATCCCTAAGTCTGGTCTGCAGCTCCGTCCGGCCTTTGCCGCCTGCGATGCCCGCAAGAAATACGGCGTCCCCGCCATGGACGGCCGGGCTAATCCGGCCTGCCGCTGCGGTGATATCCTGCAGGGGAAATGCCGGCCGCCCCAGTGCCCGCTCTTCGGCAAGGTCTGCGCGCCGGAACATCCGGTAGGGGCCTGCATGGTCTCCCATGAAGGGGCCTGCTCGGCTTATTATTTGTATGGAGGTAGTTTACATGAGTGATGTCATTACCTTAGCCCACGGGGCCGGCGGCAAACAGACTGCCGAACTCATCGACAAGGTCTTTAAAGCACATTTTTCCAATCCCCAGTTCACCGGCGACGACGCAGCGGTCCTGCCCATCGGCGGTGCGAACCTGGCCTTTACGACAGACGGCTTTATCGTCTCGCCGCCGGAATTCCCGGGTGGCAACATCGGCAAACTGAGTATCTGCGGGACCGTCAACGACCTTTCCTGCATGGGTGCCAAGCCTCTCTATTTGTCGTGTGCCTTCGTCATTGAAGAAGGCTTCCCCCTGGCCAAAGTCGAAGAATACGCCGCAGCTATGGAAAAGACGGCGGCTGAAGCGGGCGTGCGCATCGTTGCCGGCGATACGAAGGTAGCCGGCAAAGGTCAGGTCGACCACCTCTTCATCACGACGACGGGCATCGGCCAGATCATAGACGGCGTCCATACATCGGGTACCCTGGCCAAACCCGGTGATGCGGTCATCGTCAGCGGCGACGTCGGCCGCCACGGCTGCACCATTCTCCTGGCGCGCAACCAGTTCGGCATCGATGCCGAAGTGACGAGCGACTGCGCACCGCTCTGGGGCACGGTCGAAGCCATGCTCAAGACGACGAAGGATATCCACGTCATCCGCGATGCTACACGCGGCGGCGTCGGTACGGTCCTCTATGAAATTGCCGGCCAGAGCCACGTCGGCATCCATCTGGACAGCCAGGCTATCCCTGTCGATCCGGCCGTGCGCGGCGTCTGCGGCATGCTCGGTCTGGAACCGCTTTACCTGGCCTGCGAAGGCCGCCTGGTCATCTTTGCACCGCAGGACAAGGCTGAGGCCATCGTCGCCACCCTGCGCCAGGGCAAGTACTCGAAAGATGCAGCCATCATCGGCACAGTCACGGCGGACCAGCCGGGCCGGGTCATCATGCGTACGGAAATCGGTGCAGAAACGCTCCTGCCGCCGCCGGGCGGCGAACTGCTGCCGCGTATCTGCTAAGGGGGAGGGATGAGCATGATTTACGAAAATGAAATCCATCCGCCTCAGGTACCGCGCTATCACGTTACGCCGGAAGGTGCGGAAATCGATATCGCCAGGGCATCCTTTCCCCAACCCTTTCACATTGGCCTGAAATATGCGTCTCCGGCCCGCGGGCATTGGACGATTGCTCATTCGCCCATGCTCATCCCGGAATGTCACGAAGTCTATGTTTGCTGCGCCTGCTGCCTGCACGGCGTCGTCCTCTCGGCCGATGAAGTGCCCGACGGCGCCGCCCGCTTCTCGACGGTTACCCTGACCAATGAAAACCTGATCAAAGGCAATCTGGAAGAAATGATGATCGACGGTATTACTCATATCATCGAAGACATGCCGCAGAAACCGAAATGCGTCGAAGGCTTTACGAGCTGCATGCAGCATTTCCTGCACATCGACCTGCGCGTCGTCTACGATACGCTGCGCAAACGCTTCCCGGATATCGACTTCATCGACGGCTATATGACGCCGACTCTGCAGCGCCGCTTCACGCCGGACATCCTCGGCCGCCGCCAGCTGATGCGGGCCGTCCGCAGGCAGCCGCGGCAGAAAGCCGTGAACTACGTCGTCAATTATTATCCTGTCGATCCCGAAAACGAGCTGACAAAGATGCTGCAGCAGGCAGGCTATGCCATTCATGATTTCGCGGACTGCAAAACTTATGAAGAATACAAAGCCATGGGCGAATCGGAAGCGAATATCTATTTCCTGGAAAACGCCGCGCCCGCAGCCAAAGACATGGAAAAGCGCCTCGACCAGAAGCCCCTCTATCTGCCCTATGCCTACGACTATGATAAACTGCGGCAGAATTTGCAGACTGCGGCCGATGTCCTGGGCCTGAGTCTGCCCGATACGGCGCTGTGGGAAGAAGAAATCGAAGCAAAGACAAAGGCCCTTTTGGAAAACGTCGGCAGCACGCACATCGCCATCGACTATACGGCGACGCCGCGTCCTTTGGGACTGGCCAAGTTCCTCCTGACGCACGGCTTCAACGTCTATGCGGTCTACCTCGATGAAATTTCACCGGAAGAAAAGGACTCCTTTACCTTCCTGCAGCAGCACTATCCGACGCTCTCTCTGCGGGCCGTTTCGCACTTCAAGCGCCGCCTCCTGCCGCGGGACGACAGCAAAAAGTACGGCAAAGTCCTGGCCATCGGCCAGATGGCAGCCTATTTTGCGGATACGAAGTATTTCGTCAATCTCATTGAAAACAGCGGCCTTTACGGCTATGTCGGCCTCTCGAAGCTCATCGACTGGATCGGCAGGGCCAACGCCGCTGAAAATCCTAAGATGCGGGCTATCATACAAGTCAAAGCCTGGGGGTGTCACGGATGAAACAAGCACAACGCGTCTTATCGACGTATGCCGTCGACATGTTCGGCATCGCTTCGTCTCTTTTTGAACTGGGCGGCCTCGTCGTCATGCACGATGCAGACGGCTGCAACTCGACGTACGACACGCACGACGAACCGCGCTGGTACGATACGCCGAGCATGGTCTATATTTCAGGGCTGCGGGAAATCGATACGATTCAGGGCAACGACCAGCGCCTGATCGACAATATCGCTGAAGTAGTAGAAGCAACACAGCCCAAATTCGTGGCCATCGGCGGCAGCCCCATGCCCAACGCCATCGGCACGGACTTCAAGGCCATTGAACGCCTGGTGGCGGCCCGCACGGGCCTGCCGACGCTGGGCTTCCGTACGGACGGCATCCACAGCTACCTGCCCGGTGCCGGCGGCGCCTACGTCTGGCTGGCCCAGCACTTCGTCAAGCCTTCGCAGCATATGCCGCAGAAACCGGCTAAGCGCGTCAATCTCTTAGGCCTGACGCCGCTGGACTTTTCTGTCGTCGGCAACGCGACGACGCTGAAAAAAATCGTCACGGATGCAGGTTTTACACTCCAGAGTTCCTGGTCCATGGGCGATACGCTGGATCAGATTGCGACGGCAGCCAATGCCGACGTCAACGCCGTCGTCTCGTCGACGGGCTTCTACGCCGCTCAATACCTGCGCGATACCTACGGCATCCCTTACGTCGTGGGCCTGCCGATGGGCGAAAAGGGGACAGCCGACTGGCTCGAAGCCCTGAAAAATGCCGATGCTTCCTATCTGACCGGCCTGAAGGGTGACGAAAAGTACATCAAGGCCCACTATGCCCTGGCGGACCTCAATGCCTGGAAGACAGAACAGGCTTACGATGATACGGACTGCGACGTCCTGGTCATCGGCGAACCGGTCTACCTCCATTCCATGAAAGCCCTCTTGGAAAAGGAATTCGGCTTTGCCAAGGTGCGCCTCCTCTGTCCTATGGCTGATGCGCCGCAGTGGCTTTTGAAAGGCATCGAGACGGCCAGCGTCGAAGACGTCATCCGCCGTGAATGCCGCAAAGCCCGCCGGGTCATTGCCGATCCGATTTACGCCCGCCTTCTGCCGGATGAAAAGGAAAAATTCATTTCCCTGCCTCACGAAGCCTATTCGGGCCGCCATTACCACGCAGAGATGCCGATTTTCGTCGGGCCTGGATTTACGGGCTGGTTAAAAGAAAAGTTGAAATAAAACGGGGGATGATAGCATGCGCAAATTTGCAATTTATGGAAAAGGCGGCATCGGCAAGTCGACGACGGCCGCCAACGTTTCGGCAGCCCTGGCCATGATGGGTAAACAGGTTGTCCAGGTCGGCTGTGACCCGAAGGCCGATTCGACGCTCAACCTGCTCCACGGCGAGCCCGTCATGCCCGTCATGGACTATTATCGGAAGTATACGAAAGGGCCGGATTTCGAACACATCGGCAAGCGCGGCTTCGGCGGCGTCTTCTGCATCGAAACGGGCGGACCCACACCGGGTCTGGGCTGTGCCGGCCGGGGCATCATCGCCACCTTCGACTTGATGGATGAAATGGAAGTCTTCCAGAAAGTCAATCCTGACGTCGTCCTCTATGATGTCCTGGGCGACGTCGTCTGCGGCGGCTTCTCGGCACCCATCCGCGACGGCTATGCTGATGAAATCTTCATCGTCACATCCGGGGAAAAGATGGCCCTCTATGCGGCGGGCAACATTATCAAAGCCGTCGAAAATTTCAAGGACCGCGGCTATGCCCAGGTCAAGGGCATCATCCTCAACCGCCGCAATGTCGACGCTGAATACGAACTCGTCAAGGCCTTTGCCGATGAGCACCAGCTGCCGATTGTCGCCGACATTCCCCGCAGCAAGGATATCCAGTATTATGAAAATAAAGGGCTCACTGTCGTCGAAGGCAATCCGGACCTGCCGGTGAGCCGTATTTACCGGGATTTGGCAGCGTCCCTGCTGCAGGCCTAGGAAGGAAGCGATAACATGGGTATGAACGATACGCCGTCAGGCGAACGGGTGCATATCGGCTTCTTCGGCTGCCGCAATGCCGGCAAGTCGAGCGTCGTCAACGCCGTGACGGGTCAGGATCTCTCCATCGTTTCCGCGACGAAGGGGACGACGACGGACCCGGTCTACAAAGCGATGGAACTGCTGCCCCTGGGGCCCGTGGAAATCATCGATACGCCGGGCTTCGACGACGTCGGTGCTCTCGGCGAAGAACGGGTGCGGCGGACGAAAAAAGTTCTCAACAAGACGGACATCGCCGTAGTCGTCATCGATGCCGCTGTCGGCAAGTCCCAGGCCGACGAAGACGTCCTGCGCCTGATCCGGGAAAAGAACCTGCCCTGTCTCGTCGTCTACAACAAGGCCGACCTCGTACCGCAGCACGCGGCGCCGGCAGGCAGTGAAATCTACGTCAGCGCCCTGCAGGACGACGGTATCCGGGAGCTCAAGGAACGCCTGGCCCGCCTCAAGCCGGAGGAAGCGGCGGCGCCTATCGTCAGCGATCTCATCCAGGGCGGCGACTTCGTCATCCTCGTCGTTCCCATCGATACGGCAGCGCCGAAGGGACGCCTCATCCTGCCTCAGCAGCAGACGATACGGGAAATCATCGACAACGACTGCGCAGCCATCGTCGTCAAAGAATACGAACTGCGCCACACCCTGGACGTCCTCGGCCAGAAACCGGCCCTGGTCATTACGGACAGCCAGGTCTTTGCCAAAGTTTCGGCCGATACGCCGCCGGGCATCCGCCTGACGTCTTTTTCCATCCTCATGGCTCGCCACAAAGGCCTCCTGGAAAATGCCGTGCGCGGCGTGACGGCTATCGAAAAGCTCAAAGACGGCGATACGGTCCTCATTGCCGAAGGCTGTACGCATCACCGCCAGTGCGACGATATCGGCACGGTCAAGATTCCGCGCTGGCTGCGCAACTATACGCAGAAGGACATCCAGATCGAGACCTCGAGCGGCCGCGATTTCCCGGATGATCTTTCTGAATACGCCATGGTCATCCACTGCGGCGGCTGCATGCTCAACGGCCGGGAAGTCCAGTACCGCATGAAATGCACTGCCGACCAGGGCGTGCCGATTACGAACTACGGCATCGCCATCGCCTATATGCAGGGCATCCTGAAACGCAGCCTCAGCGTCTTCCCATACTTGCAGGAAATAATAGTTTGAAGTTTGGAGTTTGAAGTGGAGGGCTTTTTATGTGTAAGGAAAACGAAAAAGACACGCGCAGGGAACGCGATTTATTGGGGGAAAGGGAACTGCCTGCCGATGCGCTCTACGGCATCAATACGGCGCGGGCTGTAGATAATTTTCCCCTGGACCATAAAAAAACAAGTGTAAGCCTCATTTATGCCATCGTGACGGTCAAGAAAGCAGCCGCCCTGACCTATGCCAAACTGGGCGTGCGGGAAGACGGCATCTACGAGGCCATTGCCGCGGCCTGCGACGACATCCTGGCCGGTCAGCATGACGTCGCCTTCGTGACTGAAGCCCTCCAGGGCGGCGCCGGCACGTCGACGAACATGAACGTCAACGAAGTTTTAGCCAACCTGGCCCTGTTGAAACTGGGTAAAAGGCCCGGCCAGTACGACGTCATCCATCCCCTGGATGACGTCAACCGCGGCCAGTCGACAAACGACGTCTACCCGACGGCCCTGCGCATTGCGGCCATCTTCAAGCTGCGCGAGTTGAGCAAGGCCTGCGCGGATTTGCAGGAGGCCTTCCAGCATCAGGAACAGGCCTGTGAAAAAATCTATAAACTGGGCCGGACGGAATTGATGGACGCCGTGCCCATGACGCTTGGCGAAGAATTCGGCGCCTATGCCCAGGCCCTTTCGCGCGACCGCTGGCGCATCTATAAAGTCGAAGAACGGCTGCGCATGGTCAACCTCGGCGGCACGGCCATCGGTACGTCGGACACGGCGTCGCGCCAGTACCGCTTCGAGGTCATCGAAAAGCTGCGCCAGCTGACGGGCATCGGCCTGGCGGCAGCGGAATATCCTGTCGACCTGACCCAGAATAACGACGTCTTCGTCGAAGTCTCAGGTCTGCTCAAAGCCCTGGCCGTCAACTTGATGAAGATTGCCAACGACCTGCGCCTGATGAACTCCGGCCCCTACGGCGGCATCGGTGAAATCCGCCTGCCTGCCCGCCAGCAGGGCAGCTCCATCATGCCGGGCAAGGTTAACCCGGTTATCCCGGAAATGGTCATGCAGTGCGCCATGAAAGCCATGGCCAATGACAGTGCCATCGGCATGGCCGCAGCGCACGGTGAATTCGAACTGAATGCTTTCGAACCGCTCATCGCCGACTGCCTCCTGGAAAGCATCCATCTCCTGACGAAAGCCGTCTCTATTTTCCGCACATCCTGCGTCGAAGGCCTGGAAGTGCGGCAGGACCAGTGCCTGAAACACCTGCAGGAATCGGCTTCTTTCGGCGCTGCCTACATCAGCACCCTTGGCTACGATACGGTGAGCCGCGTCATCAAGGAACACAAGCCCCACGAAGCCTGGCAGATCCTGGAAGAAATGTGCCGTGAGAAAAAATAGGCACTATTCGCGCATCTTGTTGAAAATCGTCTGCCGCGAGACATTGAACAACTTGGCTATGGCCTTTTGGCTGTAGCCTTTTTCTTTTAATTCCTTAATTAAAATCTGCTGGATCGTCTTTTCCAGCTGCTTCATATCGAGCTGCAGCGACGCCGTGTCGAGAAGGGTTTCTCTCTGTGCCGCATCGGGCATGTCGAAGAGGGCGTCATAATTTCCGTCCAAGGTCTCGCCGAAGATGTGATAGCGCAGGGCGACGCTGTGCAGTTCCCGGATATTGCCCCACCAGTTGTGCTGCGTGAGGGCTTTTTTTAAATCTGCCGGTATTTTCGTCCTGGCACCGCGCAACATTTCCAGAAAGTACGTAAAGAGATAGAGGATGTCCTCGGGCCGTTCATTGAGAGACGGCAGGCTCAGGCGCAGGGTGTTGATGCGGAAAAAGAGGCCGCGCCGGAAGCGGCCGGCCTGGACAGCGGCGATGATGTCGGCGTTGCTGGCAGAGATGATGCGGATGTCCAGGGGGATGACGTAGTCCGAGCCGAGGCGCATGACCTGCTTCATTTCCAGGACACGCAGGAGCTTCGACTGGAGGCTCGGCGCCATGCTGTTGATTTCGTCGAGGAAAATCGTGCCCTTGTGGGCCAGTTCAAAGAGGCCTGCTTTGCCTTCTTTGCGGGCACCCGTGAAGGAGCCGCCGACATAGCCGAAAAGCTCACTTTCCAAAAGATCTGTCGGCAGGGCGGCGCAGTTGATGGCCACGAAAGGGCCGTTGCGGCGGTCGCTGGTATTGTGGATGCTCTGGGCGAAGAGTTCCTTGCCCGTGCCGCTTTCCCCCTGGATGAGGATGGGCGCATTGTAGGCAGCCATGATTTCGGCCTGATGGATGACTTTTTTCATGCCTGCGTCGACAGTCTTGATGTCCGAGAAATGATGCTGTGCCGTCAGGCCCGTCTTGGAGAGCTTGTAGCGGATATTTTTTTCCAAGCGCTGCAGTTCTGTCACATCGCGCAGGGTCAGGATATACTGGGATTTGCTGTCCATGAGGAAAAAGTCGGAATTGGCAGCGAGCGTGTACGGCGGCCGCCGCAGGATCGTATTTTTGAAGGACGGTTTCGAACCCTCCGTCCAGTCTGGGAAGATATCCCGCATGTTCTGTGTCGTCAGCGGCACGCCGAGGAAATCTGCTGCCCGCTGGTTGATATGGGAAATAGTACCGCCTTTCGTATAGAGGATGATACCGTCCGTGACATGGGATAAGATGGATTCCATCATGGAGAGCTGCTTGTTGTCCCTGGCCTGGAAAGCCAGCAGTTCCTGGGCATAGAGGAGGACCGAGAGCATCGTCGATTCACTGGGGCGGATGGCGTAGATCGGCATTTTGCTGGCGGCGGCAATCTGGGGCAGGAGGGGGCAGCCGACGATGGCTGTTTCCGGCGTGACGGGAATCTGGCGTACCTGCTGCAGCAGTTTCCGCGGCGTCCGGTTCAGCTGGTAGCGGGGATAGAAGATGATTTTTTTCTGCAGTTCCGGCGGACAGGCCGCTTGATTGAACATAAAGTTTTCATTGAGGAGCAGGTGGATTTTTTTATATTGCGGAGCAATGGCGCGCAGCGTATAGAGGGCATCGTTGGTCGAACTGAAGAGGCAGAGAATCGGTATTTCCCGAATCACGCCGGTCAGTATCTGATGGGACCCGCTATTGGTGATGATGACCTGTGCGCCCTGACGGATCAAAGCCTCTGCCTGCTCGACGAGGCGGGGGAAATCGATGATTTCAATGCACGTTTCCAAGTGCTGCCGGTCTAACTTATCCTTATAGGTCTGCAGCATCGTTTCGACGGACGTTTTCATTTCTTCATCGGCAATTAAAAAAGCAATTTTTTCCATAGAAACACCTCTCTTAGTAGCTGCTTTTATCATAGGAAAATAAGCACCAAGTGTAAAGCAGGTAAAATAAATTTTACATGTAAAAGCAAGTTTTTAGTTTGTAGTTTTTAGTTTGTAGTTTTTAGTTTGTAGTACTGACGGTATCTGGCAAGGCTTTCTACATCAAACATCAAACTTCAAACCAAAAATGGCACAAAAATTTCATATAAATCAGTGAAAAGATAACGTACAACGCACTGAGGAGGTATGATTATGAAGAAGCTTTTGACCGGCAATGAAGCCATTGCCAGAGGTGTATATGAAGCGGGGGTCTCCTTTGCTTCGGCTTATCCGGGGACACCGAGTACGGAAATTTTGGAAAACGTCGCCCAGTACGATGAAATCTACTCTGAATGGGCACCTAATGAAAAGGTCGCCGTCGAAGCGGCTATCGGCGCCTCCATGGGCGGTGTCCGCTCTTTTGCGGCTATGAAGATGGTCGGCCTCAACGTGGCAGCGGACCCGATGTTTACCTTTGCCTACCAGGGCATTAACGGCGGCATGGTCTTTGTCAATGCCGATGACCCGGGCATGCATTCGTCTCAGAACGAACAGGACAACCGCCGCTACGCGAAGGCCATGAAAATCTGCATGTTCGAACCGTCGGACTCGCAGGAATGCCTCGATATGGTCAAAGCGGCTTATGATATCAGTGAAAAATACGAAACGCCGGTCATGCTCCGCCTGACGACCCGCGTGGACCATTCCAAGAGCCTCGTCGAATTGGGAGAGCGGCGGAATGTAGCAGCCGTACCCTACATCAAACAGCGGGACCGCCTCGACGATGTACCGGCTGTTTCCAAGAAGCGCCGCTATGTCGTGGAGGAACGGGAAAAGAAACTGCAGGACTATGCGGAACAGTCGCCTTTTAATTATGAAGAAATGCATGACACGAAAATCGGCATCGTCGCCTCCGGCGTCGCGTATATGTATGCCAGGGAAGCCTTAGGCGAAGGGGCGTCGTACTTGAAGATCGGCTTTTCCTATCCCCTGCCTATCGAAAAAATCCGCGCCTTTGCGGCGAAAGTCGATGAGCTCTATGTCGTCGAAGAGCTGGACCCGGTCATGGAAGAACAGCTGAAAGCGGCAGGCATTGCCTGTCACGGCAAAGACGTCATCCCCAAGATCGATGAACTCAATCCGAACATCGTCGCAGCGGGCATCCTGAAAAAAGAAACGCACGGCGTCAGCGTGCCCGATTCCTCTTTCGTTCCCAGACCGCCGGCTCTCTGTGCCGGCTGTCCGCACCGGGGCTTCTTCTATGAACTAGGTCAGCGCAGGGATACGGTCATGGTTGGCGACATCGGCTGCTATGCCCTGGGCGGTTCGGCACCGCTCAACGCCAAAGACCTGGCCTCCTGCATGGGCAGTGCCTTCTCCGTCGGCCACGGCTTGAGCCATGCGTTCTCCCTCAGCGGCCAGAAGAAGCGCGTCGTCGCCTGCATGGGCGATTCGACCTTTTTCCATACGGGCATGAATGCCCTCACGGAAGTCGCTTATAATGGCTCCAATACGATCTGCGTCATCCTGGACAACCGCATTACGGGTATGACGGGTCATCAGGACAATCCGGGTACGGGCTACAACATCAAAGGCGAGCCGGCGACGCGCATCGATATCGAAAAGGTCGTCAAAGCCTTGTGCATCGAACGCGTACGCACCGTTAATCCCCTGGACCTGAAGGCCATGAAGGAAGCCTTGGACTGGGCCTATGCGGCAGAAGACGAAGCGTCGGTCATCATCACGAAATGGCCCTGCGTTCTTAAAAAGTTCTCGAAAGAAGATAAGGAACAGTTCGACCTTGACCGGTCGCCGTGCGTCATCGATGCAGAAAAATGCATCGGCTGCCGCAAGTGCCTCGCGACGGGCTGTCCTGCCCTGCGCTACGACAGCGAAACGAAGAAATCCAGCATCAATCAGACGGACTGCGTCGGCTGTACGGTCTGCCTGCAGGTCTGCCCGGTTCAGGCCATTTCCAGAAAGGGGGACGAATAATATGTCAGATGTCAAGAGTGTACTCTTCGTCGGCGTCGGCGGCCAGGGTACGATATTAGCCAGCAAAATCCTCACCATCGGTCTTATTGAACACGGGTACGATGTCAAGATGTCCGAAGTCCACGGCATGAGCCAGCGCGGCGGCAGCGTCAGCACACAGGTCCGCTTCGGTAAAAAAGTCTATTCGCCGATCATCGGCGAAGGCTCAGCGGACATCCTCGTCGCCTTTGAAGAAATGGAAGCGGCGCGCTATGCGAAATTCCTGAAGAAAGACGGCAAGATGGTCGTCAATACCCTGCAGCTGCCGTCTCTGCCGGTCCTCTCCGGTGCCTGCCAGTATCCGCAGGGCATCGTTGAAGAATTGAAAAAGCATATCCCCGTCATGGCCATCGCTGCGACGAAAATCGCTGCGGACCTGGGCAATCCCAAGAGTGCCAACGTCGTCCTTCTCGGCGCTCTCATCGAAGCCCTGGGCCTGCACGACATTGACTGGAAAAATATCATCAAAAGGACCGTCAAGCCTGCCTTTATCGACCTCAACCTGAAAGCCTTTGATGCCGGAAAAGCAGCGGTCAAGTGTTAGGGGGCGTGCTGCATGGATAATTATCAAATCTATGAAGCGAAGCGCTGCAGCGCCGCTGAGGCCGTCCGCCTCATCAAAGATGGCGACTGGGTCGATTACGGCATGAGCTGTGCCTATCCAACGGCCCTCGACAAAGCCCTGGCCCGGCGCTGTGATGAACTCCGGGATATCAAGGTCCGCAACGCCATTTCCTGCCATCCTGTGGCTATTTTGGAAGCGGATCCGGAAAACAGGACCTTTACGTATAATCTCTGGCACTGCTCCGGCATTGACCGCAAGTACCTCGATGCCGGCCGGGCCTACCACGAACCGATGCTCTTTCGCCACTGCGGTTCCTATTATCGGCGCGGCTTTGCGCCCGTCGACGTAGCCATGATCAGCGTGGCACCTATGGATAAATACGGGAATTTTTCCTTTGGCCTGACCAACGGCTGCATGCAGGAAATGCTCGATGCGGCAAAGAAAATCATCGTCGAAGTCAATCCAAAGATGCCCGTCGTCTTCGGCCTGGCCAATGACCATATCCACATTTCCAAAGTCGACGCCGTCGTTGAAAGCGATGAAGACGTCGTCTTGGCGCCGAATCGCGAACCGAGCGATGTCGACCGGAAAATCGCTGCCCTCATCTTCCCGTATCTTCACGACGGCCTGACCCTGCAGCTCGGCATCGGCGGCATGCCCAATGCCCTGGGCAGCCTTATCGCCGCGTCGGATCTGAAAGACCTGGGCATGCATACGGAACTGATGAGCGACGGCTATCTCGACCTCTATCAAGCCGGGAAGATGACGAACGACAAAAAGCCCTTCCTGCGGGGGAAAGGCGTCTTCTCTATCTGTATGGGCTCAACAGCACTCTATGAATTTTTAGACCATAATCTGGACATCCTCTCGGCGCCCATGTATTACGTCAATGATCCGCATACGATTGCGGCCCTTGACGACTTCGTTTCCATCAACAGCTGCATCGCCGTCGACCTCTACGGTCAGGTCTGCTCTGAATCGGCCGGGACGCGGCAGATCAGCGGCACCGGCGGCCAGCTGGACTTCGTCACCGGTGCCTATGAAGCAGCCCGCGGCAAAGCCTTTCTGGCCATGCCGTCCAGCCGGGTCGATAAAAAAGGCGTGCGCCATTCCAACATCCTGCCGAAATTCACGGCCGGCGACATCATCACGACACCCCGGACCCAGGCGCCGTACATGGTCACAGAATACGGCGTAGCCAACCTCTCGGGCCTGGCCACGTGGCAGCGTGCCGAAGCCCTCATCAGCATCGCCCATCCCGACTGCCGCGAAGAGCTGATCAAAGCCGCCGAACAGCAGCACATCTGGCGCCGCAGCAATAAATTGTAGTTCGTCGTAGGTCGTTCATCGTTTGCCGAATAGGCGCCTGGCGGCGCCGCGGTTCGCAGTCGGCAGTCCG
>URLP01000036.1 GCA_900548635.1 uncultured Megasphaera sp. | reverse complement strand
GAACCGCCGGTGACGACTGCAGTTTTCCCTGTTAATTGCATTTTATCGAACCTCCTGGAAAAATTCAAGCGTTTTCTGTAAGGATGGGATATCTTCTACGTTTTCGCTGTGGATTTTACGGTCAATCTTGCGATTGAAGCCGCAGAGGGTCTTGCCCGGGCCGACTTCGACAAAGGTTTCGGCACCAAAGGCCTGCATGGTCTTCGTGCAGTCGATCCAGAGGACCGGGCTGGCAGCCTGTTTGACCAGGTTGGCCTTGATATCGGCAGCCGACGTTTCAACTTTGCCGTTGACGTTGGCGACGACAGGAATCTTGGCATCGGAAATGGTGATCTCGTCGAGGACTTCTGCCAGGCGTTTGGCAGCCGGTTCCATAAGGGTGCTGTGGAACGGTGCACTGACATGGAGGAGGATGGCCCGTTTGGCACCGGCTTCCTTCATGGCAGCCGCTGCTTCTTCAACGGCCTTCGTGCTGCCGGCGATGACGATCTGGCCGGGGCAGTTGAAGTTGACGGCCTGGACCGTGCCGCCTTTGGCGGAAATGTCGGCGCAGACAGCTTTGATCTTATCTTCGGCCAGGCCGAGGATAGCCGCCATGCCGCCTTCACCGAGGGGCACGGCTTCCTGCATGAACTGACCGCGCAGACGGACCGTGCGGACGGCGTCGGCAAAGGTCAGGGCGCCGGCAGCGACGAGGGCCGAATATTCACCGAGGCTGTGACCGGCCGCGATATCCGGCGTCAGCCCTTCCTGGGCGAGGACGCGGCAGCAGGCCGTGCTGGCCGTGAGGATCGCCGGCTGCGTGTTGTAGGTCTTCATCAATTCTTCATCGGGACCTTCAAAGCAGAGCTTGGTCAGGGAAAAACCAAGGGCGTCGTCGGCTTCTTCAAAGAGCTGCTTGACAGCGGGATATGCATCATACAAATCCTTGACCATGCCCACTTTCTGTGCGCCCTGGCCGGGGAAAACAAATGCCTTTTTCATCTTCAGTCACAACCTCTCGTAAAAATTAATACCACTTCATAACCAGGCTGGCCCAGGTAAGGCCGGCACCGAAGCCGTCCAGGCAGACGATATCACCGCGGTGGATCATGCCGGAGCGGAGGGCTTCGTCGAGGGCGATCGGAATGGATGCGCCCGATGTATTGGCATATTTTTCAATATTGACAAATACTTTTTCCATCGGCACGTGAAGCCGTTTGGCTGCCGACTGGATGATGCGGATGTTGGCCTGATGCGGGATGAGGACGTCGATGTCTTCTTTCGTCAGTTCCGAGCGCTTGAGGGCCAGTTCTGCCGCATGGGGCATGGCCTTAACCGCGAATTTATAGACTTCCTTGCCGTCCATCTTGGCGTAGGCCATGCCGTTTTCGCGCAGGGCATCAGTCGGCGGCATTTCGACGCCGCTGGCCGGGATGGTCAGGTAGTCGCCGCCCGTGCCGTCAGCACCCATGGCACCGCCGAGGATGCCGTAGCCGCTCGGTACGGGACCGATGACGGCCGCACCGGCGCCGTCACCGAAGAGGACGCACGACGAACGGTCCTTCCAGTTGATGACGCGGGTCAGGATTTCTGCACCGATGACCAGGATGTGTTTATACATCTTGTTTTCAATGAACTGGGACGCGACGATCGAGGCATAGGCAAAGCCCGAGCAGGCCGCTTCCAGGTCGAAGGCAGCGGCGTTGACGGCGTGGAGATTGGCCTGTACTTTGCAGGCCGTCGAAGGCAGGGCCCGGTCCGGCGTCAGCGTGCAGACGATGATCAGATCCAGGTCTTCCGCTTGGATGCCGGCGCTTTCCAGCGCCTGACGGCCGGCTTCTGTCGCCAAATCCGACGTCTTCACGTCTTTCGGCGCGACGTGGCGGGCGCCGATGCCCGTGCGGCTGCGGATCCATTCATCCGACGTGTCCATCATTTTTTCTAAGTCTTTATTGGTCCAGACCTGGTCAGGCACGCAGTGGCCTGTACCAAGGATTCCGGCAGGGTTAGCTTTCACTATCATACTGTTCTACCTCTTCTTCCTCTATACTTTTGCGAATATGGCCGATGACGTCCAGTTCCGCTACTTCGCCGGCGACGCGGACAGCATTCTTGATGGCTTTCGCCTTCGAGCTGCCGTGACAGATGATGAAGCTGCCGTTGACGCCGAGGAGCGGCGCACCGCCGTATTCCGTGAAATCAAGGCGCTTCTTCAGCGATTTCAGGGCCGGATAGACGGCCAGGGCACCGAGCTTGGCAATGAAGCCGCTGCTCTTGATTGTATCCCGGACGAGGCGGATAAGGAACATCGCCAGGCCTTCGCCAAATTTCAGGATGACATTGCCGACGAAACCGTCGCAGACGACGACGTCGACCGTGCCTTTCGGTATATCTCTCCCTTCTACGTTACCATAGAAAGAGATAGTTTTCAAATTTTCCAGCATAGGATACGTCTTTTGACAGAGTTCATTGCCTTTCGACGCTTCTTCGCCAATGTTCAGGAGGCCGACCGTCGGTTTTTCCACGCCCAGGATGTACTTGGCGTAGTGATAACCCATAATCGCCCCTTCGACGAGGTGCTTCGGCTTGCTGTTGGCATTGGCGCCGGAGTCGAGCAGCACTGTAATCCCCTTCTTCGAAGGAATCGGCGTAGCGATGCAGGGCCGGTCGATGCCTTTGATGCGTCCCAGGCCGAAGAGGGCCGCCGTCACAGCGGCACCGGTACTGCCTGCGGCAACGACAGCATCACAGGTACCTTCCTTGACGAGCCGCGCCGCGACGACGATGGACGCGTCTTTTTTCCTGCGGATGGCCTGTGCCGGGTGTTCGCCCATTTCGATGACCTGGCTGGCATGGACGATAGAGAGGCGGTCGCTTTCTTTCAGGTCGTATTCACTCATGACCTTGCGTATTTTCTTTTCGTCACCTACGAGGACGACATCGTAATCATATGCTTTGACGGCTTCTGCGGCACCGATGACGATTTCTTCCGGTGCGTAGTCACCGCCCATAGCATCTACAGCTATTTTCATTCTACTACCGCTCCATTATTCCAAAGATTCTATGATAAATTTCGCCCGGAAGACTTCTTTGCGCATTTTCCGGATCGTAACCCATACGTAGTACTTCTGGTCGCGCTGGCGCATGACTTCGGCCTTGGCAATCAGCTTGTCGCCTACGGTGACGGGCTGTTTATATTTTATATTGGCGACTGCTGTAATGCAGACAGGAAGGTTCAGTACCGTCCGCGCCAGCGAGCTGGCCTGGGCATAGAGGCATTGGGAGCGCACGATATGCGCTTCGTCGACCATCTCATCGGTCGCCGTCATAATGGAAATGGCGTATTTGCCGATGATGCAGTCCACGAGCTCGCCGACCACATTGAGGCTGCGCAGTTTCGGCTGGGCCGCTTCCGCTTTCTGACGGATGCGGATGCGCATTTCAGGTATCCCCAAAGCCATGCGGTCCAGGCGGATTGTCGCTACGCTGACGGAAAATTCTTCAGCCAATTCTTCATCGTTGATAAATGGATTTTCTTCAATCCGCTTCTTTAATAAAGCATGACGCTTATCTCTCGCTATACGAACCATTTCATTCACCCTTGTATTATTACCAAGTACTAACAGCACATACAACTAGAGATTATATAATGTTTTGACCATTTTGGCAAGGAAAATAAAAAAGTATGCTTTCATTCCATTCATCTCATTGAATTGCCGAAAGCATACTTAACCACTCCTTAGTACTTGCTGAAATCCATTTCGTTCAATACATCACGCAGTTTTTCCAATTCTTCCTTGGTCATGGTGATGCCCTTGGTCATGGCCTGATAATCAGGGTCCCACGAGCGCAGGTCGAACTTCGGAGCCCGGTTGTTCCAGCTGATGTACGTCAGTTCTTTGCGCCAGCCGTCTTTATTTTCCGAAAGGGTACCGCAAATGTCTTCGATATTGAAATTTAACTGTGCCATTGTATACCTCCCAATAGGTGCCGTGCACCTGTGTTTGTCATTTTTCAGGTTACCTATATAACCCAATTATTTTATATAATAGCAAATATGCGCTGTATGTCAATACAGCAGGTTCGATAATTATGTCAAGCCTTTTTTGCCCTTTTACCCATGCATTTTACTTCTTCTAAAGAGGCCGCCGTGGGCTTCGCTGATATCGAAGATGGAAACGAAGGCATCGGGATCGATGCCGGTGACGGCATCGCGGATCTTCGTGATTTCCAGGCGTGAGACGACGCAGTAGAGGATCATCGTCTTTTCCCGCCTGTACGCCCCTTCGCCGTTAATCAGGGTCACGGCGCGGCCCATGTCCTTCGTCAGGCAGTCAGCGACTTCGTCGTGCTTGCCCGTAACGATGAGCATGCCCTTCATTTCGTCGAGGCCGTTGGTGATGACATCGATCATCTTATAAGCGATGAAGTAGGCCACAAGGGAATACATGGCGCTGTCCCAGGAATAGACGAAGCCCGAGCTGCCGAGGATGAAGAGGTTGAAGAACATGATCGTTTCACCGACGGAAAAGGGCGTGCGCCGGTCGGCGATGATGGCCAGTACTTCCGTGCCGTCCAGGGAACCGCCCCAGCGGATGATCAGGCCGACGCCGAGGCCGATGATGATGCCGCCGTAAATGGTCGAAAGGAAAGGATCCGACGTGACGCGCTCGTAATGGATGAAGTTGCTCCAGCCCGAGAGGCAGAGGATGGAAAAGAGCGAGGACATGGTAAAGAAAGCCCCGATTTTCTTATAACCGAAAATGAAGAAAGGGATGTTCAAGACGATGATGAAGATACTGAAACTGATGCCCGTCACCTGCGCCGCCATCAGGGCGATACCGACAACGCCGCCGTCGATGACGTGGTTCGGGACCAGGAAGACATCCAGGCCAATGGTGTAGATGAAAGCCCCAAGGGCCAGCCCTAAGGCGCGTAAGACGTATTTCATGCTTTTTCTCCTCGCTGTTTGGCTAAATAACGGCGGCCGATGATCCAGGCGACAAAGTCATCGACCGGTTCCGGCGGATACTGCAGGGAAAGGGGTACAAAACGGCGCCAGCCCCTGCGCGGTGTATACTTAAAATAGAGTTTGCGCCCTTCGACGGTCGTAAACTTTTCATCCGTCAAGGCAAAGGTCAGTTCCGGGTGATGGGCAGCAATCCAGTCTTCGACGAGAGGCTGGAGCTTCTTGTGGTTCGTGCCGTCGCCCATGACGACCTGCGTAAAGGGATGGGCCGCGTAGATACGGCTCAGATAGTCCCCCAGCTGCGGCGTCGGTACGATGGCCTTGGTGACCAGGCTGCCGTCGTCATTGACCACAGCCGTCCCGGTCTTCTCCGACCCGGGATCAATCGCAAATATCATAAGGCCCCTCCCCTTACAAACTAAAAACTAAAAACTGCAAACTAAGATTTTATTCGTCCGCTTCCACGCGGATGTCGATCTGCAGCGGCCCTGCGGTGTAGGTATCGCTTTCTGCAACGGCTCTGAGGACGACGTCCGAACCGCTGTGGTTCTTGATCTTGCTGATTGTTTCAAACATTTCTGCTGCCGTCAGGGCACCGACGTTGCCCGTCAGCGGATCCGGCAGGAGGCCCTTCGCCTGGGCCTGCTGGTTGACATTATGCAAGAAGCGCATGACTTGTAGTTCCGCATTGCCCGACAGTTCCTGCGATGTCAGGTGTTCTTCGTAGACTACGTCGCCGCGGTGGTAAATGAGGTTGTTGTCATACATTTCCACGTGGACCAGGGCCGGTTCGCCGAGCATGATGTTGCCGGCGGCGATGATGCGGAGCAGTTTCTGTGATTTCCCCGATTTCTGCAGAGCGTCGACAGTCGCGTTGAATTCGTCTGGCGCAATGTAGAGAAGTACTGTATTTTCATCGCGGACACCGAGATGACGGCAGATCATGGTATTGGTCTGGCTCATGGCCCGGCTCAATTCTTCCCGCGTCTGGGCCTGACTGAGGCCGCCGCTGAGGACGTTACTGGAAAGGACTTCACCGACGCGGAAGACGACGGTGCCTTCGCGGATGTTGGTCATCGTTTCATTGAGCAGCTTGATACGCTTATCGAGGACGCCGATGGTCTCCATCATCTTATTCTTCGTATCTTCCAGCATGGCTACGTCCTGGCGGGCTTTTTCACTGTCGGCCAGGGCCGAGTCGCGCTGCTTCTTGGCTTCGTCCATGGCGACCTGGATAGCCGTCAGCTGGCGTGCCTTATCGTCGCGGGCGGCCTGGGCCTGCTGCAGGTCGAGCTGGGTCGTGCGGATTTCTTCATTCTTGCCGTCGAGCTGGGCCTGCTGCTTGTCGAGGAGGGCTTCATTGGAAGCGATGAGGTCGTTCTTGTCGTCCAGTTCCTTGCCCAGTTCCTTGGCCTGCTGCAGCAGTTCGTCGCGCTGGGCTTCGAGCTGGGCCTTCTGCATCTGCAGCTGGTGCATGCCGAAAAGGGCGATGCGGACGTTTTCCGAGAGGACGGACATGACGCCCAGGGTGGCGCCGGCGATGAAGACGCCGGTCAGGATGGTAATGACGATGGACGTATACTTCGGCCGCAGGCCAAATAATTTAATTTTCCGTTTCCCCACACGGGAACCGATCTTATCGCCAAGATAAGCGATGATTCCGCCCATCACGGCCAGGACGATCAGCATGACCCATCCGTATTCCATAAGACACCACCTTTCCTCTGCTTCTATATCATACTATTATAGACTATAAAGCAGGATTTGTACAAGGGAAAGGGGCTGACGAAACGTCAGCCCCTTTCATAGGTCGTTTAGCGTGCACCGTTTGCCGAAAAAATTTCCACAAATACCGTATAGGCTATGCATCGGATTCGCGCGGGCTCGCCACGTGCGAGCCCCTACGAAAGCCCCTTTCCAGGGGCATTTCAACGACAAACGAAAAGGACTGCCTAAAGGCAGTCCTTTTCCCTATTTCGATTTTCGATAGACGAGGATGACGCCGGCGATACCGCAGATAATATCGGGCAGGAAGGCGGCGATATACGGGGGTATCTTGCCGCCGTTGCCGAGGGCGTTGCCCAGGGTCATGATGGAATAGTAGATAAAGATGACGACGACGCTGATGCCGAAGCCGATAGACGAGCTGCCGCGCTGTTTCTGCATCCCCAAAGGGGCACCGACGATGGCACAGACCAGGCTGGCCAGGGGCAGGGCAAAGCGGTTGTACATTTCGACTTTCATCTTGTTCGTGTTGACAGAATTCTGATCCAGGAGCTTGATCTGTGCCCGCAGTTCGCGGATGGTCAGTTCATCAGGCTTCTTCTGGGAAGCGTTGATCTTGTTCGGATTCTGTTTGATGGGCAGGGCCTGGTTCTGGAACTTCAGGGAACGCGTCACTTTCTCGCCCGACGAGACATCGTAGATCATGCCTTCGTGCATGACCCATTTTTCGCCGTTCCAATCGGCCCGGTCAGCCTGTTCGACGCGCATGAGCGTATCATTTTCGAATTCCTGGACCGTAATATCCTTCAGCTGCTTCGACGAAGCGTCGTACTGACGGGCGTACATGAGACTGGAAATATCGGAGCCCTTCGTATTCTTGATGATGATGTGGTCCTGCGACTTCGGTGCCGTATTATGCTTGATTTCTTCATTGATGATCGTGTTGTAGGCGTTGTTGGCCTTCGGCACGACGTATTCATTGAAAGCCGTAGCGCCGATGGAAATGAAGAAAGCCATAATGAAGATCGGCATGGCCAGGCGGATGAAATTCTGGCCGCCGGCGCGCATGACGATCAGTTCGCTGGAACTGGAAAGGCGGCCGAAGGCCATGAGCGAACCGAGGAGGACGGACATCGGAAAGGTGACGACGATGATCGACGGCATGGCCAGGACGAAGACGCGGAAAGCGGCCCAGGCCGAAGCGCCGTACTGGTTGATGAGGTTCGCGATGCGGTAAAGCGTGCCGGTCCCGACGAAGACGGCCGTAAAGGCACAAACGCCGAATAAGAAGGGGCCAATAAATTCTTTTAATATATACTTATCTAATATTCGCATTCCATACTCCCTGTTACATCCTGAATTCTTCGCCTAAGTAGAATTTCTTGGCTACCGGGTCATTGGCAATCATTTCCGGACTGCCTTCGAGGAGGATTTTCCCTTCACTCAAAATATAGGCTTTGTCGACGATGCTCAGCGTTTCGCGGACGTTATGGTCCGTAATGAGGACGCCCATGCCGCGATTCTTCAGATGGCTGATGATGCCCTGGATATCGTTGACGGCCAGAGGGTCGATGCCGGCAAAAGGTTCATCGAGGAGGATGAAAGCCGGATCCATGACCAGGCAGCGCGCGATTTCCACGCGGCGCCGTTCGCCGCCGGAGAGCTGGATACCCAGGCGGTTCCGCAGCTGCGTGATGGAAAATTCTTCCATCAGGGCTTCGGCCTTTTCGTGCTGCTCTTTCTTACTGAGCTTCGTCGTTTCCAGCATGGCCAGCAGGTTGTCTTCGACGGTGAGCTTGCGGAAAATCGACGCTTCCTGCGGCAGATAGCCGATGCCGTAGGCGGCCCGCTTGTGGATAGGCAGGTTAGTGATGTCTTTGCCGTCGATGGTGATTTTCCCCGACGTCGGCCGTTCGATGCCGACAATCATGTAGAAAGTCGTCGTCTTGCCGGCCCCGTTCGGACCGAGGAGGCCGACGATCTGCCCCTGGTCGACGCGGATGCTGACGCCGTTGACGGCGTTTCGTTCTTTATATGCTTTTATGAGATCTTCAGTTTGGATAAACATAGCTGCCCCTTACTGCTGCGGATTGCTGCCCGGCACGATGACGATAGTCGAGCGGCTGCGGGTCTGGACGGAGTTGTCAGCCAGGCGGATATCGACGTTGTCGCCGTTGAGGGAATTGCCGTTCTGCGTGGCATTGACATTCCCAGTCAGGTGCACGACGCCGTCATTCTGGCCCGGTGTCTGGGTGTAGACGGCCTGATTAGCGTAGGCAATGAGATTTTCTGACGGCGATTCGATATGGACGTTGCCCGTACCGACGGCTTTAATCTGTTTGAACCAGGCATCGATGTGGTCGGCCCACATTTCCGAGCCCTGGGCTTCGAGATAGCCGTTGCCCGTAACGATGCCGTAGTCCTGGTCGAGATAGTATTCGACCTTATCGCCGTTGACTTTCTTATCGTTGTAGACGCCGCGGACGCTGCCCGTCGCGACGACGTAGTTCTTATTCGTCGAATGGACTTTGTCGGCGTTGAGCTGCATGTCCGGCTGCTGGATGGAAACGTTGCCTTCCATGTCCGCTTCGGCAGTTTTTAAGTTGTAGACGGCTTTGTTGCCGGTCATCGTCGCCTGGTCGCGGACGATGACAACGTTGCCCGTCGCAGTTGCGACCTGGGTCTTGCCGTTGTATTCCAGCGTATCTGCCGTAACGGAGACGGCAGGAGCGCCGTTGTTGTCAGCTGCCAGCGCACTGACAGCCGGCAGGGCCAGGGCCCCGATGAGGGCGGCAGCGGCCAATTGCTTTGCAAGTAATTTCATCGTCATTCTCCCTTTGTCACCTGCGCATGACCGGTCAGGGTGACATTCGTCAGGCTGCTGTCCGTTTCGAAGGCATCAGCCCTGAGTGTCGTCTTGTCGTGGCGGTCGATTGCGACTTTGCCGCCTTTGATCATACGCGTATCCATATTATAATACACACTACCGTCTGTCTGCAACGTATCGCCCTTGTCGGTTTCCGCTTTTACAGGCGGCTTGATTTCGATGGTCCGCTTCTGCCGGTCGACGACGCCCTTGTCAGAGGTAATCGTCGTCTGCGTGCCGTCTTCCGCGACGACCAGGGCCTTCGGATTCGTGAAGTACATGATCTGCGTATCCGGGTCGATCTGAATCTTGTCGGCCGTCAGCTTCCAGACAAGCTTCCCATCCTTCTTTTCTTCCAGTTCCGTCCCTTCGAATTCGACGAGTTTATCCGGACTGACCATGGGGTCGTCCGTCTTCTGGGGATGCATGAAGACATAGAGCATGGCGGCAAAGCCGATGACGACGACGGCGGTAATAATGGTGATTTTATTTTTCTTCAGCTTTTCTGCTATCATCAGTATGCGCCTCCGCTTTCTTCTTCTGCTCCTGCAATGCTATGATTTCTTCCGGTTCCGTGCTCCAGCGGTGCTGGAACCAGAGCCATTCCGTCGGATGTTCACGGATGAATTTCTCCGTCACGACGGCCATCTTCCGCGTCATGCGGGCAATGTCTTCATCCTTATGGCCTGTGTCTTCGAAATGCATGATTTCGCCGATGGCCAGATGGGTACGGTGATTTTCATCGTGGATGGTGAAGACCGGCACGATAGGCGAATGGAACTTCTGGGCGAACATGGCCGGTCCCTTCGGCGTGGAACTCATCTTGCCGAGGAAGGGCTGAGGTACGCCATGGAAGCCGCCGTCCTGGTCGGCCAGGAAGCCGAGGAGCTTCTTGCGCTTCAGGGCACGGGCCGCGATGATCATTTCATTGCCGCCGCGGGCGAAGACTTCAAGTCCCATGCCTTCCCGGTTTTCATTGAGCAGGCGCGTGACGGCGTCATTGGCCTGGTTCTTGACGATTGTCGAAGCCGGATAGCCGTAGAGGGCCAGGGCGCCGAGCCATTCCCAGTTGCCCATGTGCGCCGTGAGGACGATGACGCCCTTGTCTTCCTTCATCGCTTCATCGAGGCGTTCCGGATGGTCCAGGGTGACGTAGTCGCGGATATTGTCCGGGTTGAGGTTCGGTGTATAGAGGATTTCCATCAGGGACTGGCCCAGATTGCGGAAGACCTCCGTCATGATTTCTTCCGCTTCGGCGCGGCTGCATTCCATACCGCGCTGGATCTGGAAAATTCCGCGGTTGCGCTGCTTCTTCATGAATCTTCCTACGAAAGGGCCTAGTTTGCGACCCAAGGAAATGATGGTCGGATAGGAAAGATGACAGAGGATCTTCCCGAACCCACGCGCAGCATGATACTGCCATTCCTTACTCACAATACAGACTCTCCTTTCCTATTGGCGCAACGAAAGCTCCGAATCGCCCAGGTAGCGGCTCAGGACCTTATCCCAGACATTCTGGCTCTTCAAGATATATTCGGCAAATTCCCGCAGGGCACCGTGGCCGCCGGGATAGGCCGAGACAAAGGCGGCTGAACGCCGCGCTTCTTCACAGGCATCGAGAGGCGCCGCGCCGAAGCCGGCGTTGGCGATCAGTTCGACGTCGTTCAGATCGTCCCCCATGTAGGCGACTTCATGGAGGCTGATGCCGATTTCACTGCAGAGCTGCTGCATCGAGCGGAGCTTGCGCGAGCAGTCCTGCAGGACATAGTCGATGTGCAGGTCCTTGGCCCGCTGTTCGACCATCGGCGAGCTGCGGCCCGTGACCAGGGCCGTCTTCAGGCCGGCTGCACGGACCAGGGAAATGCCCATGCCGTCGCGGGCGGAGAAGCCTTTCATGGCATCGCCGGATGGACTGTAGTAAATGATGCCGTCCGTCATGACGCCGTCGACGTCGAGGGCGAGCATCTTAATCTGCGTCAAAAATTTCATTAGACCACTCCCTGCCGCAGCAAATCCGTAATGTGAACCATGCCGACGACTTTATCATCCTTGTCGACGACGGGCAGGACCGTAATCGGACGAGGCTGGTTCTTTTCCATGATATGCAGGGCTTCCGTGGCCAGTTTATGGCTGGCAATGACGCGGGGGTTCTTGGTCATCATGGCGTCCACAGGCCACTGCAGGAAGTTCGAGCCCGTTTCCAGGCCGCGGCGGACGTCGCCGTCTGTGACCAGGCCGACGAGCTTGCCGTCTTCATCAACGACCGAAACAGCACCGAGGCCCTTTTCCGTCATCAGGAAGAGCGCATCCTGGACGATGCTGTCTTCCGTAACGACCGGGTTGTCCTGGCCTTTATGCATGACATCGTCGACAGTGAGGAGCAGTTTCTTACCCAGGGCTCCGCCGGGATGGAAGATGCCGAACTGTTCTTTCGTGAAGTGATGCTGCGTCAAAAGGACGACGGCCAGGGCATCGCCGAGGGCCAGGGCTGCCGTCGTGCTCGTCGTCGGCGCAAGACCCAAGGGGCAGGCTTCCTTTTCGACGGAGGCGTCGAGGATGATGTCTGCGTGTTTGGCCAAGGTCGAATTATGGTTGCCGACGACCGTAATCAGTTTGGCACCGATGCGCTTCAAAGACGGCAGGATGTTGAGGATTTCCACCGTTTCGCCGCTGTTGGAAAAGGCCAGGACGACATCGTCGGACGTGACCATGCCCAAATCGCCGTGGATGGCTTCGGCAGGATGAAGAAAAATGGACGGTGTCCCCGTACTGGAGAGGGTCGCCGAGACTTTGCGGGCGATATGGCCCGATTTGCCCATGCCCGTGACGATGACGCGGCCTTTTGACTTCATGATCATATTGACGGCATTGACGAAATTCTGATTCAGTGTGGGAATCAGCTTTTCAATGCCCTGTGCTTCCTGATGGAGCACGTCTTTTGCTTCTTCTAAAATATCCATCATTGTCTCGTATCTCCTTACCTTTCCGTGCTGATGCTTTTCTTGGCGATGGCGTCGATGGCGACCATATCGCGCAGTACGTTTTCGACTTGTGACAAGTAGAGCATGTTCGGTCCGTCGCTCAGGGCTTCGGCCGGATTGTCATGGACTTCCATGAAGACGCCGTCGATACCGGCGCCAGCAGCGGCTCGTGCAAGGTTGCCGATGAACTGGCGCTGGCCCGACGACTTCGTGCCGGCACCGCCGGGCAGCTGGACGCTGTGCGTCGCATCGAAGACGACAGGATAGCCAAGGCTGCGCATGATGGGGAAAGCCCGCATGTCGACGACGAGGTTGTGATAACCTAAGCTGATGCCCCGTTCGGTGAGCATGATATTTTCATTGCCTGCGTGTTCAATCTTGGCGACGACATTCTTCATGTCTTCCGGTGCCAGGAACTGCCCTTTCTTGACGTTGACACATTTCCCCGTAGCCGCAGCGGCTTCTAACAAATCGGTCTGGCGGCAGAGGAAAGCCGGAATCTGAATGACGTCGAGGACTTCCGCGGCCGCTTCGGCCTGGCAGGTTTCATGGATGTCGCTGACGACGGGAACTTGGAGCTCTTTCTTGATGTCAGCCAAGATGCGCAGGCCTTCTTTGAGGCCCGGGCCGCGGTACGATGTATAGGACGAGCGGTTGGCCTTGTCGAAGGAGGCCTTGAAGATGTAGGTCAGGCCCAGTTTTTCGCAGATTGCCTTCATGGTCCTGCCGATGTTCAGCGTCCGTTCGGGATCTTCGATGACGCACGGGCCGGCCATGACGAAAAGCTTGCCGTCGCCGCCGACGGTCGTGTTGCCGACCTGAATTTCTTTCACTTTTTCCATAGTCTATTCCCCTTTATGTTCGGCAAAATAACGGCGGATGTGTTCAAGGTCATCCGGCGTGTCGATGCCGATGAATTGGTGATTCGTCTTTATTACTTTTATCTTATATCCATTTTCGAGAACCCGCAACTGTTCCAGGGACTCGACTTTTTCTGCCGGTGTCTGTTCCATGGATGCATACTGCAGAAGAAAATCCCGGCGGTAGGCGTAGATGCCGATATGCTTATAGGGCTGGACGCCGCCTTCGGCAAAGGGATGGCGCGGATACGGGATGAGAGAGCGCGAGAAATACATGGCTTCATCCTTCTGGTTGAGGACGACTTTGACGGCGCTCGGGTCGTCGTATTCATCTTCCTGGAGCGGTGCTGCGACGGTCGCCATAGAAAGATCCGGGTCGTCTTCAAAAGCCCGGCAGAGGTCGTCGATGACATCCGGTGCGATGAGCGGTTCGTCGCCCTGGACGTTGACGATGACGTCGGCATCCGGGAAATGGCCGACGGCTTCGGCCAGGCGGTCCGTACCGTTGGCGTGGTCTTCACGGGTCATGACGGCATGGCCGCCGAAAGTGACGACCGTATCATAGACCTTGGGATTATCGACGGCGACGACGACAGACGTCAGTTTCGAGGCCTTGGCAGCCTGTTCATAGACGCGCTGGACCATGGGCTTGCCGGCGATGTCGCAGAGCGGCTTGCCCGGCAGGCGCGTCGAAGCATAACGTGATGGGATGATGCAGATAAATTTCATGATTTCGCCTCCAGTAATGCTTGCAAAAGAGAATCTATCTTCTCCTGCCCTTCTACGATCTCAATGGTAATGCCCAGGACGTATAAGGGCAGCTTGTATTCTTCAATCAGGGACGCCGGCAGCTTGACGGCGTCCTTTTCGGTAGTCATCAGATAGCAGCCCGAAGCAGCGGCTTTTTCTGCCAGCATGCGGATATCGTCGCGGCTGTAGTGATGATGATCTTCATAGCGTACGGCAGCGGCGACTGTAAAGCCTGCGTCGCGCAGGGTCTGCTCGAAGGAAGCCGGGTTGCCCAAGGCCGAGACGGCCAGGACTTTCGTCCCCTTTGGCAGGCCTGCTTCCCCTGCCCTCCTGCCGTCGTACCAGGCGGCAAAGGAAAGGCAGCTCGCTGGCTT
>URLP01000035.1 GCA_900548635.1 uncultured Megasphaera sp. | reverse complement strand
TGCGACGGCCCCTTTTTCCAGTGTTCTTGCCAATGAATTACCGACGTTCGCGGATACGGGCAGCTTTGCCTGTAAGACCACGGAGGTAGTGCAGTTTTGCACGACGGACGATACCGTGGCGAACGACTTCGATTTTAGCGAGGCGCGGGGAATGTACCAAGAAAGTACGTTCAACACCAACACCGTAGGAAACGCGGCGGACAGTGAAAGTTTCGCGGACACCGCCGTTCTGACGGCCAATTACGACACCTTCAAAAATCTGTACACGTTCGCGATTGCCTTCAACAACCTTTACGTGAACTTTGACAGTATCACCAGGGCGGAATGCCGGGATATCGTCACGAAGCTGTTCCTGTTCAAGTACGCTGATAATGTTCATTTTCTTTTTTCCTCCTATAAGACATTCGTGCCCCCGTTGCCGCCACCTTTCACGACAATCGTGTTATCGAGCAGAGGACTGCCTAAATTAACAAGGGAATTATATCATGAAAAAAGGCTTTTGTCAAAGCCTTTTTTCACACTTTACATCTGGACGTGCGGCATGAAGCTGCGGGACATGTGGGCGATGATGGCCTGGTACTTATCTTTCTTGCTCGTCGGGTAGGTGACGGAGAAGGCCGTGTAGGTCTTGTTCTTGTCGTTGACGTAGAGTTCGTGGTAGTACGATGTCTTGCCGTCCGTCCAGCCGATGGCGTAGCTGTTCTTGGTCTTGATGTTCGTCGTCAGCGTCGGCGAGCCGTTCATGCCGATGGCCATGTTGTAGAGTTCGTCGATGGAAAAGCCCATGCTGTTCTTGGCGGCATAGGTCATGTAGACGGCGTTGTCCTTCGGATCCTGGAAATAGCAGCCGTCACCGTCGGCATTCATGTCAGCTGTCGTAGCCGCTCTGGGGATATCGACGGCATACTGATAGGCACTGTTATAATACTGATAGTATTTCTTGTCTTTTGTCGTCATGACCTGGACGACTTCATAGCTGTCGGCACTGGCACTCTTGATGTTCACTTTTTCTTCAGCCATGACTGTCGAGCCGGCAATGCAGGTAAGGGCAGCAGCCAACATGACGAGATTCTTGAATTTCATAATGATCACTCCTTTATAGTAGGTGCGGAAAAGGAGCTGTCGAGTGAAGACAGCTCCTGCAATACTCCCTATTATTATACCATATTTTTCATTCTTAGCCATGATGTTTTCGCGCAATCCATGGGATTCACAGCAGGCCCTTACTACGATAATTTCTTGATGTCGCCTAAGGGCTGGATGAGGCTGTAGGTCAGGGTCAGGAGATGGATGCGGTTTTCTTTGACCGCTTCATCTTTGTGCATGACCAGGACGTTGTCGAGGAAATCGTTGATTGCCGCAATGCCTTCAGAGAGTACATCGGCTACGCCTTGATAGTCGTAGACGGCGTATTTCTGCGGCAGGTTGACCTGCATAGCCTGGCAGGCGCTGTAGAGAGCCTTTTCTTCTTCCGTTTCGAAGAGGTCCGGATTGACGTCCGTGTCTTCGGCGTCTTTGATCATATTGCCGACACGCGTGAAGGCCTGGAGGAGATCCGTCTTGCCCATGATGTCCGCATCGATGAGGGCTTGGGCGCGGCGGGCTTCTTCGTAGGCGTTGAGCGTATCCGAGGCGAGGACGCAGTCGATGATGTGGTAGTCCATGCCTTTATCCTGGAAGATGTTCTTCAGGCGCAGCGTGAAGTAGCCGTCGAGCTGGTCCATGACTTTCGCCGCTTTTTCCCCTTCTACACCGAGGAGGTTCAGGACGAAGGCGAAGACTTCGTGGCAGTTGAGGTTCCAGCCGGCATCCATGAGGATGTTGAGGATACCGATGGTCTGACGGCGCAGGGCAAAGGGGTCCTGGGAACCCGTCGGGATGTAGCCCTGGCTGAACATGCCCGTAATGGTATCGAATTTATCGGCAATGCCGAGGACTTTGCCCATGTCCGTCTGGGGCAGGACATCGCCGGCAAAGCGCGGCTGGTACTGTTCGTTGATGGCTTCGGCGACACCTTCATCTTCGCCGTCGATGAGAGCGTATTCCTTGCCCATGACGCCCTGGAGTTCCGTGAATTCCATGACCATCTGGGTGGCAAGGTCGGCTTTGGCCAGGAGGGACGCGCGCTGCAGTTTGGCATCATCGAGGCCGAGGTCGAGTTTCTGATTAAGGAAGACCGTAATCTTTTCCAGGCGCTGGGCTTTATCGAAGAGCGTGCCCAGGCCGTCCTGGAAGACGATTTTCTTCAGTTTTTCCGTGTAGTCCACGAGGTGATGCTTCTTGTCTTCTTCGAAGAAGAACTTGGCATCGTCCAGACGGGCGCGCAGAACGCGTTCGTTGCCGTGCTGGACCGTTTCCAGGTGGTAGTCGTTGCCGTTGCGGACGGTCAGGAAGAGGTTCATCAACTTGCCGTCTTTATCGCGCATCGGGAAGTAGCGCTGGTGGTCCTTCATCGGCGTGATGATGGCCGCTTCCGGCAGTTTCAGGTAGTCTTCATCGAATTCGCCGCAGAGGGCCGTCGGGTATTCGACGAGGTAGACGACTTCTTCCAAAAGATCGTCGTCCATGATGATCGTGCCGCCCTTTTCGTCCGCCAGTTTTTGCAGGCCTTCGAGGATCATCTGCTTGCGGACTTCCGGATCGACGATGAGGAAATGTTCTTTGCACGTTTCTTCGTAGGCTGCGGGGCTTTCGATTTCAAAATCACCGGTGCCTAAGAAGCGGTGGCCGCGGCTGACCTTGCCCGATGTGACGCCGGCCAGTTCAAAGGGAACGACGTCCGTGCCGTAGAGAGCGACGAACCAGCGGATGGGACGAACGAAGTGGAAGTCCAGGCTGCCCCAGTGCATGCTCTTCGGGAAGTTGAGGCCCGTGACGATGCCTTTGAGGATATCCGGCAGGAGGCTCTTCGTTGCGGCGCCGATGCTCGTGACGTTGGCGTAGACATAGCCGTCTTCGACGACAAGGTCGCTTACGTCGATCTTCTGGCCGCGGGCGAAGCCCATGGCGGCTTTCGTCGGTTTGCCGTCGGCATCATAAGCGATCTTCACGGACGGGCCCTTGTGTTTCGAAGAAACGTCGGCCTGTTTTTCATCGACGTCTTTCACTAAGAGGGCAATGCGGCGCGGCGTGCCGATGGTGCGGACGCTGCCGTAGGCGATGTTGCCTTCGTCGAAGGCCTTTTCGGCCAGGCCTTTGACCTGGGCCAGGATATTCGGCATATAATGAGCCGGGATTTCTTCAGTACCGATTTCAAATAATAAGTCTTTGCTCATCTTATTTGTCCTCCTTCTTAAGCATGGGGAAGCCTAATTTTTCGCGCTGTTCCAGGTACGCTTTGGCGCAGGCCCGGGCCATGTTGCGGACGCGGCCGATGAAGGCAGCTCGTTCGCTGACGCTGATGGCGCCGCGGGCGTCGAGGAGGTTGAACGTGTGCGAGCATTTCAATACGTAGTCATAAGCAGGCAGGACGAAGCCGGCTTTGATGACGCGCATGGCTTCTTTTTCGTATTCGTCGAAAAGATGGAAGAGGAGGTCGGCATTGCTCAGTTCGAAGGCATACGTCGACTGTTCGACTTCGTTCTGGTGGAAGATGTCGCCGTACGTGACGTCGTCGTTCCATTTCAGGTCATAGACGTTTTCTACGCCCTGGATATACATGGCCAAACGTTCCATGCCGTATGTGATTTCCGAGGAAACCGGAGCGACGTCGATGCCGCCGACCTGCTGGAAGTACGTGAACTGCGTGACTTCCATGCCGTCGAGCCAGACTTCCCAGCCCAGGCCCCAGGCGCCGAGGGTCGGCGATTCCCAGTTGTCTTCGACGAAGCGGATGTCGTGTTCGGCCGGATCGATGCCGAGCGTTTCCAGGCTCTTCAGATAGAGTTCCTGGATGTTGTCCGGCGACGGTTTGCAGATGACCTGGAACTGATGATGCTGATAGAGACGGTTCGGGTTGTCGCCGTAACGGCCGTCGGCCGGGCGGCGCGACGGTTCGACGTAGGCCACGTGCCACGGTTCCGGACCAAGCGTGCGCAGGAAAGTCGCCGGGTTCATCGTCCCTGCCCCTTTTTCTACGTCATACGGTTCATAAATGATACAGCCCTGTGAAGACCAGAAGTTCTTCAATGCAGATACCATGTCTTGAAAATTCATTCTTTTCCCTCCTAAATACAAAAAGTCCCTGTAACATAGTGACTATGTTACAGGGACGAGTATGCGTACCCGCGGTTCCACCCTGATTGGTCAAAAGACCCGCTTGATTGATCGGCCATACACATCCAAAAAGACTTCCGGCCGCGGCCTTCAGAGCGCCTTCCGCATCAGCAGCAGGCTCTCACCCTCCCTGCTTCGCTGACCATAGATGCGTACTTACTCTCCTGCATCGCCTTGCTTGTACGTCACTTATCATAACAGAGATGCGGGGAAAAGTCAATGGATGGTGGTTCGTTTGCCGTTTGCCGTGGTTCGTGATTTTTCTGCCGTAGTTCGTTCATCGTTCATCGTTGGTCGCATGGGTTAAATCTTCGACGAACGACAAACGACAAACGAACTACAAAAAAGCTGCCGCATAAGCGACAGCTTTTTGTAGTTCTATTGCTTGCCGTATTTTTCGGCGACGTCCAGGCGTCTGAGGGCTCTTTGCAGGGCCGCTTCGGCGCGGGTTACGTCGAGGTCGGCAGCGCGTGCAGCCAGGCGGTCCTGGGCGCGTTTTTCAGCCGCTTTGGCGCGGTCGACGTCGATGTCTGTCGGCTTTTCCGAAGCCGGCGTGATGACGGTGACCGTATTGCCGTGGACTTCTAAAAAGCCCGAAGCGACGGTGACGCACTGGCGTTTTCCGCCTTTATCATAGCACAGGGGCCAGATCGACAGGGACGCGATGAGCGGCGCATGGTTGGGCATGATGCCCAGGTCGCCGTCCAGGGCGCGGACGAGGACGAAGTCCACGTCTTCATGGAGTACGGCAGCATCGGGTGTAATGACTTCCAGATGGAGGGTCTTTCCTGCTTCTGCCATAGACTATTCCCCTTTCAGTTTCTTCGCCTTTTCGTACGCTTCGTCGATATTGCCGACCATGTAGAAGGCCTGTTCCGGCATGTCGTCGCATTTGCCGGAGAGGATTTCCTTGAAGCCTTCGATGGTTTCCTTGAGCGGTACATAGCGGCCTTTCTGACCGGTGAACTGTTCAGCGACGGCGAAGGGCTGACTGAGGAAACGCTGTACCTTACGGGCACGGGCGACGGTCAGCTTATCTTCTTCAGACAGTTCGTCGATACCGAGGATGGCGATGATATCCTGCAGGTCTTTGTACTTCTGGAGGATTTCCTGTACGGCACGGGCCGTGTTGTAGTGATCTTCGCCGATGACGTGCGGGTCGAGGATACGGGACGTCGAATCGAGCGGGTCGACAGCAGGGTAAATGCCCAATTCAGCGATTTCACGGGCCAGGACGGTCGTGGCATCCAAGTGGGCGAAAGTAGCCGCCGGAGCCGGGTCCGTCAAGTCGTCGGCAGGGACGTAGACAGCCTGGACGGACGTGATGGAGCCGTCTTTCGTGGATGTGATGCGTTCCTGCAGGGCGCCGACGTCCGTGCCCAGCGTCGGCTGATAGCCAACGGCGGACGGGATACGGCCGAGCAGAGCCGATACTTCGGAGCCTGCCTGAATGAAACGGAAAATGTTATCGATGAAGAGCAGGACGTCTTTATGTTCCTTGTCGCGGAAGTATTCTGCCATCGTCAGGCCTGTCAGGCCGACGCGCATACGGGCTCCTGGCGGTTCGTTCATCTGGCCGTAGACGAGGGCCGTCTTGTCGATGACGCCGGATTCCTTCATTTCGTTCCAAAGGTCATTGCCTTCACGCGTACGTTCACCGACGCCGGTGAAGACGGAATAGCCGCCGTGGCCGGTAGCTACGTTGTGGATCAGTTCCATGATGAGGACGGTCTTGCCGACACCGGCGCCGCCGAAGAGGCCGATCTTGCCGCCCTTAGCGTACGGGCAGATGAGGTCGACGACTTTGATCCCCGTTTCAAAGATTTCCGTTTCCGTCGCCTGGTCCTGGAATTTCGGGACCGGACGATGAATCGGCCAGTAGTCATCGGCTTCGACTTTGGCATCGTTCTTGTCGACAGTCTGGCCGAGGACGTTGAAGATACGGCCCAGGACACCTTTGCCGACGGGGACCTTAATCGGGCCGCCCGTATTTTCAGCAGCCATGCCGCGGACGAGGCCGTCCGTCGAGTCCATGGCGACGCAGCGGACGACGTCATCGCCCAAATGCTGCATGACTTCTACGACCAGGTCGATCTTCTGGTCGCCTTCGCCGCCCGTGATATGGATGGCGTTGTAAATGGCGGGCAAGTCTGCTTCCGAGGCAAACCGCACGTCGACGACCGGGCCGATGACCTGGACGACTTTCCCAATATTATTACTCATGAAGAGGTTCTCCTCTCTTTCAGAATAGTGATCAGCAGGCCTTACTGCAAGGCGTTGGCGCCGCTGACGATTTCCGTCAATTCGTTGGTGATACCAGCCTGACGGACTTTATTGTACGTAACAGTCAACTTGTCGATCAGTTCGCCGGCGTTGTCCGTAGCCGACGTCATGGCCGTCATACGGGCACCGAGTTCGCTGGCAGCGGACTGAAGGAGACTATTGTAGACAAACAGATCCAGATACTGCGGCAGCAGGGCGTCGAGGACGAGCTTGGGATCCGGTGCAAAGAGGTATTCTTCACGGGGCCCTTCGTCTTTCTTCGCTTCGGGCTGGCTGATGGGCAGCATCTTCACGATTCTCGTATCCTGTGACAGGGCGGTCTTGAAGTGCGTGTAGATGACGTAGACTTCGTCGACTTCGCCGTCGAGGAATTTCTGCACCGCCAGATGAGCGATCTTCTGGGCGTGAGCAAACTGCGGCTTATCCGAAAAACCGGTCCATTTCTTTTCCGGCACGATGTGCAGGTGCTTCAGGTATTCCACAGGCTTGCGGCCTGCGACGAGGAGCATGGACGCACTGCGGGGCTTGTCCTTTAAGACAGAGACGATGGCCTTGTTCACGTTGGAGTTGAAGGCCCCGGCCAGGCCCTTGTCGGAACCGATGATGATGTAGCACGTCTTCTTGACTTCATCACGAGCCGTAAAGAGGGCGTTGCCGGCATCCGGCGAAGCCGTCGAGAGGCGCTGCAGCATGCCTTCCATTTTTTCGGTATACGGGGCAGTCGCTACCGCCCGGTCCTGTGCACGGCGCAGTCTTACGGAGGAAACCATCTTCATGGCCTTGGTGATCTGCTGAGTATTGGTGACGGATTTGATACGTCTGTTTATTTCGCGTGCACTCGGCATAGCTTATTCCTCCTCTTTGATTAGTTCGTGAGAAGCGCCGTACTGCTTGGTGTATTCCGCAATGGCTTTCTGCAGCGTGGCTTCTGCGTCTTTGCCGAGTTCCTTCGTCTTCTTGATGCTTTCGCCGACTTCCGGATAGTTGCTGTGCATGAATTTGATGAAACCATCGGCGAACTGGGATACTTCATTGACCTGGACAGGCATCAGGTAGTTCTTGACGGCCAGGTAAATCTGCATGACCTGATCTTCGACGGGCATCGGATGGTACTGCGGCTGGATGAGGAGCTGCATCGTGCGTTCGCCGGCATCGATCTGGGCTTTCGTGCTCTTATCGAGGTCGGAACCGAACTGGGCGAAGGCTGCCAATTCACGGTACTGAGCGAGGCTCAGGCGGAGCGTACCGGCAATCTTCTTCATGGCCTTGATCTGAGCAGAACCGCCGACACGGGAAACGGAGAGGCCGACGTTGATAGCCGGGCGGATCCCGGAGTTGAAGGCTTCTGTTTCCAGGAAGATCTGGCCGTCGGTAATGGAAATGACGTTCGTCGGGATATAGGCCGAAAGGTCACCGGCCAGGGTTTCGATGATCGGCAGGGCCGTAATCGAGCCGCCGCCCAAATCATCGGACAGTTTCGCTGCGCGTTCGAGGAGACGGGAATGTAAGTAGAAGACATCGCCCGGATACGCTTCACGTCCTGGCGGACGACGCAGGAGCAAACTCATGGCACGGTAAGCCTGTGCGTGCTTGGACAAGTCGTCGTAGACGCAGAGGCAGTCTTTGCCCTGGAGCATGAAGTATTCCGCCATGGAGACGCCGGCATAAGGAGCCAGGTACTGAAGCGGAGCACCGTCGGAAGCCGTAGCGGCGACGACGATGGTATAGGCCATGGCGCCGTGTTCTTCGAGCGTGCGGACTACGCGGGCAACGGTCGAGGCTTTCTGGCCGATAGCGACGTAGACGCAGATGACGCCTGTGTCCTTCTGGTTGAGGATGGTATCGATGGCGATGGCCGTCTTGCCCGTGCCGCGGTCGCCGATGATCAATTCACGCTGGCCGCGTCCGATCGGGACCATCGAGTCGATGGCCTTAAGGCCTGTCTGGAGCGGCTGCTTGACCGGCTGGCGGTCGGCGATGCCGAAAGCCTTGACTTCGATAAGGCGTGTTTCTTTGGTCTTGATTTCCCCTTTGCCGTCGATTGGCATACCCAGGGGATTGACAACGCGGCCGATCATGGCTTCACCGACAGGTACACGCATGACCTGACCCGTACGGCGGACCGTGTCCCCTTCTTTGATGAGGGCATCATCGCCGAGCAGTACGGCGCCGACGTTGTCTTCTTCCAGGTTCAGGGCCATGCCGTAAACGCCGTGCGGCAGTTCCAGCAGTTCCCCGGACATGGCTTTGTCCAAACCGTAAATGTGGGCAATGCCGTCCCCGACTTCCAGAACGGTGCCGATATCGTCGACGTTCATTTCCACATTATAATCTTCGATTTGTTTCTTGATTATAGCCGTTATTTCTTCTGGCTTCATTTTCATTATTCGTCCGTCACCCCATTCGTCACGTCAGCCTGGAGGAGGCTATGCTGCATGTCCTGCAGCTGCCGCTTGAGGCTGCCGTCGATTAATTTGTCGCCGATCTGGATGACCATGCCGCCGATGAGCGACGGGTCGACGTAGTACAGCGGTTCGATGCGCTGCCCCGTCATGGCCTCCAGGCCTGCAACGAGCTTGGTTTCTTCTTTTTTGGACAGCGGTTTGACGACGCGGATTTTGGCCACTTCGATGTGCTGGGCCTTGCGGGCCAAATCGATGAACCCGTCGATAGCCAGCAGCAGGGCCGCTTCACGGCGCCGGTCGATCATGACGTACATGAACTGCAGCACCAGCGGCGAAACGCTGTCTGTGAAAATCTTTGCAAGTGTGTCTTTTTTTGACTGCGGCGGTACGAGGGGATGATTCAGGAATTTCCAGAGATCCGGATTTTCCTGGAATGTATCCCGTACGCCTTTCAGTTCTGTTCCGAACTCTTCAAGCTTCTTCTGTTCGCTGGCGATATCGAACATCGCCTGGCTGTATTTGCTGTAGATCGTTTCGGGTATCATAAGATCAGTTCCCCTTTGCGCGGCGCGTCTGGAGCTGGTCGATGCAGTCCGCTACGAATTTCGCGTTCGTGTCGCTGTCGACATTTTTCTGGAGCAGTTTTTCTGCCACAGCCATAGACAGTGTAACTACTTCCTTACGCATTTCGCGGATTGCAGCTTCCCGTTCGTTGGCGATTTCCGTCTGGGCGATTTCTTTTTCCCGGGCGATCTGAGCGCGGATGGCTTCGAGCTGGGCCTGTGCTTCTTTGTTGGCCTGCTTCGTCGCCTTGTCGACGATCGCCTGTGCTTCTGCGCGGGCATCGCGGATCTGTGCTTCGTAATCGGCTTTCATCTTTTCAGCCGTTTCCCGAGCCTTGGCTGCGTTGTCCAGGTCGGAGGCAATCTTATTGCGGCGGTCTTCGAGGACTTTGAGCAGCGGCTTATAGGCAAAGTGTGCCAGAATGGCCACTAAGACGAAGAAGTTGATGAACTGGAACAGCAAGGTACCATTAATACTAACCAATGTACTTCCCTCCCCGGCTGTATAGTGGAATCATCAGATTAAAGCAGGCTGATGTACGGATTGGCGAAGACCAATACGATGGAGATAACGGCTGCGATAATCGGCATGGATTCGATCAGGCCGATGGAGATAAGCATGTTGACGAGGAGTTTGCCGCCCATTTCTGGCTGACGGGCTGTACCTTCGAGCATCTTCGATGCGGCATGGCCGTCACCGATAGCAGCGCCGAGAGCTGCCAAACCAATACCTAAGCATGCACCAAATGCAGATAATGCCAATACGAGAGCTTTTTCCATAATAAATAACCTCCTAAGTGGTAATGAGTATCAGGCTTTCTTTTATTCTTCCGAGAAGGACGGTGCCAGATACGATGTAGTCAGAATGGTGAAGATGAATGCCTGGATGAGGCCGATGACGAAACTGAAGAGCAGCCAGATCATCGGGACGGCGACAGGCACGAGGAAGTACAGGACTTCCAAGAGGATTTCCCCTGCCAGGATGTTGCCGAAAAGACGGAAGGCCAATGTCAGCGGTTTCGTGATTTCTTCCATCAGATTGATGACGACAAACGGTGCAAAGGGTTTGAAGTAACTCTTGAAATGCTTTTTGAACCCCTGGTTCTTCAAGGCCATGAAGTGGACCATAAAGGAAGAAACCAGTGCCAGGGCGACAGTCGTGTTCAAGTCATTCGTCGGCGAAGCCAGGATGTGCGGATTCGGCACCATGCCCAATTCGTTGGCGAAGAGGATGAAGAGGAACATCGTCAGGAGTACCGAGACGACCTGGCCGTATTTCGGGCCCAACGTTTCCTTGAACTGGTCGAGCAGTGCTTCGATGACGATTTCCATGGCATTCTGCAGCCCTGACGGGACGAGGGACCGGCCCCTTGTCGCGGCGACCGTGACGATGATGACCAGTGCTGCGACGAGCCAGGTCATCATCAGCGTATCCAGGTTGACATTCAGACCCAGGAGCTGGACGACCAGATGATGCCCTGCATGTAATTCCATACGCAATACCTCCTTTCCTTTACCGCTTGAGGCGCGCAGTCAGTGCATCCGCAAAAATGAGGACGCGGTACGATAAGATACCGGTCAGGACAGCCCCGAGTGAAATGGACGGGAACTGTGCGATGACGATGACGGCCAGGCAGATGAAGAAAAGCCTGAACACGGCACCGCCGCGGATGAAGGCTGCAGCCCTTGCAGGCGGCAATTTTAAGGCCCGTACCGAACGGCTGCTGAGCATGAAAAAGTAAATGATGTTCAAGCCGCTGCCGATACACCAGCCACTGATGTACTGCCACCAGCCGCCCAGAAGAAGGATGGCCGTGACGATACATGTAAAACCAATGAGTTTGAAGATAGTTGCCTTGACATATGTGTAAAATTCTTCCATATTCCCTTTCCCCACAAGCGGGCTCGCCACGTGCGAGCCCCCACGCTGCTACCTGCTGCGGTGATGCGTGTCGCCTCGCTCGTAGCTCATCGCTTTTTTATAGAGCGTCCAGAATCCCGAGACGGCGCCGATGAGGGAGAAGATGATCGTCCCCCAGGGCGTGGTCCCGGCGTGGATGTCGATGAAGCGGCCGACGGCGACGCCGACGCAGATGCAGACGAAAAGAGACAGGCCCAAAGAGCCGGCAATGACAACGATATCCCAAAGCTTCATATGATTCAATTTGTCATCGTGAGAATCATCATGATGTCTCATATTACATACACTCCTGCTCGGGCGATGGCAGTTTTTCCATAATCGTCAGGTATAGTATGCATATACTGCCTGCAACGATTATTGGCTTATTTTAGCACGGAAAATCTGGAAAAGCAATATAAAACTTAAGAAAATCAAACGTTATAGCTAAAAACAATTCTCATTATAGCCACAAACAATCAAGCCTGGCTGAAATCGTCAGGAAGGGTCCCTTCACCGGCAAAATCATGGAGGATAGCCTGGACGATGCGCTGCGAGGCCTTGCCGTCGCCATAGGGGTTGACGGCATTGCTCATGGCGTCATACGCGTCTTTATCCGTGAGGAGACGCTTCGTTTCCTTGTAGACAACGTCCTTGTCCGTGCCGATGAGGCGGACCGTGCCGGCTTCGACGGCTTCAGGCCGTTCTGTCGTGTTGCGCAGGACGAGGACCGGTTTGCCGAGCGACGGTGCTTCTTCCTGGATGCCGCCGGAATCCGTGAGGACGAGGCTGCTCAGGCTCATGAGGTTGGCAAAAGGTTCATATTCCATGGGGTCGATGAGGTGGATGCGGTCGACGCCGGCCAGTTCCTCTTCGACGACCTTGCGGACCAAAGGATTGCGGTGCACAGGGAAGACGATTTCCGTATCCGGGATCTCTTCGATGATGCGGCGCAGGGCTTTATAGATGTGGCGCATCGGTTCGCCCAGGTTTTCGCGGCGGTGCGTCGTCAAGAGGATGACGCGGTGGTTCTTGAAGTCGACGCTTTTCAGGTCGTCGCCAAAATCGTAATCGCCGGCAACCGTCGTCATCAGGGCATCGATGACCGTATTGCCCGTTACATAAATGTGAGAAGGATTTACGTTTTCTTTTAATAAATTGGCTTTCGCCGTCGCTGTCGGCGCAAAGTGGATGGCCGCAATGGCTCCGGTCAGTTTACGGTTCATTTCTTCCGGGAACGGCGAATAGATGTCGCCTGTGCGCAAGCCCGCTTCGACGTGGCCGACGGGTACCTGCTGGTAGTACGAAGCGAGGGCGCCGGCAAAAGTCGTCGTCGTATCGCCGTGTACCAGGACGAGGTCCGGCTTTTCCTTGGCCAGGACGTCCTTCAGGCCCATGAGGGACTTCGTCGTGATGTCGTAAAGGGTCTGACCCTGGGACATGATGTCCAGATCATAGTCCGGCGTAATCTTGAAGAGATCCAGGACCTGGTCGAGCATCTGCCGGTGCTGAGCCGTGACGGCGACGACGGTCCGGATCTTGTCGGCATGTTTCTGCAGTTCCAGTACGACAGGGGCCATCTTGATGGCTTCCGGCCGCGTACCGAACACAGTCATTACCTTGATCATAATAAAAATACCTCCTTATAAGACAACCGATTCTACCCACTTACTGCTTGTGGGTAGAATCGGTCGTTGACTTGCGCAATATGCCAATGCGTTTCGCCGAATAGATGATGACGGCAAGAACGACCAGGACAGTCACGATACCCGTCTTATAGCTCACGTTGGCTACAAAGAGGGCTACGATGCCGAGAATCATGCTGACGAAATACATTATGAGTACTGCTTGCTTCTGTGTCATGCCAAGAGCCAGGAGACGATGGTGCAGATGGCCCTTATCAGGCTGGAAAATGGGGACACCGCTCATCTTGCGGCGGATAATGGCAAAAGTCGTGTCAAGAATCGGCAGACCTAAGGCAATGATGGGCACGACGAGGGCGATGGTCGCCGCCGTCTTGACCAGGCCGAGGACGGCTGCGACGGACAGGGTATAGCCTAAAAGCATACTGCCCGTATCCCCCATGAAGATTTTGGCCGGGTTGAAATTGTACTGCAAAAAGCCCAGGGCTGCGCCTGCCATAGAGACGATGACCAGAGCCGGCAGATACTGGTTCAGGTGGAAGGCCAGAAGGAACATCGAAATGGATGCGATGAAGGCGACGCCGGCTGCCAGGCCGTCGAGGCCGTCGATGAGATTCACCGTATTGGTGAAGCCGATGATCCAGAAAATCGTCACGGGAACAGCAATGAATTCCGGCAGGACGATGATATCACCAAAAGGATTGGTCAGCCATTCAATCTGGATGCCGAAGGCAATGGGGATGCAGGCCGCCAAAATCTGGCCGACGAGTTTGACCTTGGCCGGGAGATTGCAGACATCATCCCAGATGCCGACGGCGACGATGGCTGTACAGCCAAGGAGCAGCCCCAAGAGTTCATGATTGATGGGCACGCAGAAAAGAACCGCTGCCATAAAGCCGATATAGATTGCCAGCCCGCCGAGCCGCGGGATGACATGGGTATGTACCTTTCTCGCATTCGGCCGGTCTACGGCGCCGATTTTGATGGCGAACTTCTTGACGCCCGGCGTCAGGACGTAGGCAACGACCAGAGCAATTACAAAGGGTACAATATATTGAAGCACAACACACGCCTACTTTCCGTTAATCTATCAGTTCGTCAGACTGCGCATCGGTGCCGGGATACGGCCGCCGCGGGCAATGAATTCATCTGACTTGTATTTATTGACGTTGATGATTGGGCAGTGGCCGAGGAGGCCGCCGAATTCAACATTGTCGCCGACGTCCTTGCCCGGTACGGGGATGACGCGGACGGCTGTCGTCTTGTTATTGATCATGCCGATGGCTGCTTCGTCGGCGATGATGGCCGAAATCGTCGAAGCCGGCGTATCGCCGGGGATGGCGATCATGTCGAGGCCGACCGAGCAGACACAGGTCATGGCTTCCAGTTTTTCCAGGCTCAGGCTGCCGCGGCCGACAGCTTCCAGCATACCTTTATCTTCACTGACAGGGATGAAGGCACCGGAGAGACCGCCTACGCGGGACGAAGCCATGAGGCCGCCCTTC